>JBDTUL010000408.1:0-5888 GCA_040007735.1 Gammaproteobacteria bacterium
CTTCTCGAGTGCCTCGACCAGTTGCTCGCGTTTCACCGGCTTGAGTGCGTAACCCACGGCCCCGAGCGCCAGGGCCTCATGCTGGTAATCCGCCACTGAAGCCACATGCACGGGAATGTGACGAGTCTGAGGGTTGCGTTTGAGCTGGTCGAGCACGCCGAGACCCGAATGATCCGGCAGGTTCATGTCGAGCAGAATGGCGCTCGGACCATACATTGCCGCCGCGTTCAGCCCATCGCCGGCGGTGTGTGTGACCACGCACTGGAAGCCCATCTCGCGAGCCATATCGCGCAGGATTGCGGCGAAGTTCTGGTCGTCTTCCACAATGAGAATGAGCCGCGAATTTGGCTTCAGATTGTTGCGGTCGTCTTCTATGGAAATTGTCGGTAGAGGCTGGCTCCCAGGCCGCTGCGCCGGCTGCACGTCGGGCGGTGTCTGATGCGCGATGGGCAAACCACGAGAAGGGGGCTCCGCCAATGGTCGCGGAGCACGCGCTTCGGGCCGCGCGACATATGTTTCGGGCAACGTGAGTGTGAACACGCTGCCGGTACCTGGCGTGCTCTGAAGCACAATGTCGCCGCCTAGCAGGCGAGCAAGATCCCTCGAGATGGAAAGCCCGAGCCCCGTGCCGCCGTAGCGACGATGCGTGCTCCCGTCTGCTTGCCGGAACGCTTCGAATATGACGTTCTGCTGATCCGGCGGAATGCCGATGCCGGAGTCGCGCACCATGAAAGCGACGGTACCGCTGCCTGATTTGTACACGTGCAACGAAACGTCGCCGCGCTCGGTGAACTTAACCGCGTTCGAGAGCAGGTTCTTCAGAATCTGTCCCAGACGCTGGGAGTCGGTCTCGATCCAGTCCTGAGTGCCATCCTGCACCGTGGCGCTGAAACCCAGGTGCTTCTCCTGCGCCATGGGCTGGAAAGTCTTGGTGAGCGAATCCACCATCCTCACCAGGGAGACCGGTTCCGAGGTGACCTCGACCTTGCCCGCTTCGATCTTGGAGAGATCCAGGATGTCGTTGATCAGCGCGAGCAGATCCTTGCCAGCGGAGGTGATGGTCTTTGCAAACTTCACCTGCTCCTCAGTGAGGTTGCCGGGTTTGTTATCCGCGAGAATCTTCGCGAGTATCAGTGAGGAATTGAGCGGCGTGCGCAGCTCGTGGCTCATGTTCGCCAGGAACTCGCTCTTGTACTGGTTGGAGCGCTCGAGCTCTTCCGCTTTCTCGGTGAGCTCCGATTGCGTGCGCGTCAGGCCGTCCTTCTGGATTTCCAGAAGTTGTGTCTGCTCTTCCAGCTGGGAATTGGTTTGTTCCAGCTCGGCCTGCCCGGTTTCCAGGCGAACCTGAGATTCCTGCAGGGCACGGCTCTGTTCTTCGAGTTCTTCGTTGCTGACGCGCAGTTCTTCCTGCTGGGTCTGCAGCTCTTCGGCCTGGCGTTGCGTTTCTTGGAGCAATTCCTCGAGCCGCGTGCGGTCTTTCGATGCGCGCACGGCGGCGGCAACGGATTCGGACACGCGGTCGAGCAACTCTCGATCCGCCGGCGTCAGGGTGCGGAAGAACGCGAGCTCCATGACGGACTGGACCACGCCATCGACGCTGGCCGGCGCCATGAGCAGTTCGCGCGGGGTGCCGGCGCCGAGGCTCGAGGCAACCTGGAGATACCCCTGGGGCACGTCCTGAACGATCATCGCGCGATTTTCTTTTGCCGCTTGTCCGAGCAGGCTTTGGCCGGATTGCAGGACGTCGCTCCCCGGAGCGTTCGGCGCCGCGTAGCTCGCGAAGCGCCGGAACTGGCCATTGCGCTCGGCGATGTAGATGGCGCCGGCGCGGGCATCCAGATAGTCCGCGAGGAACGTCAGCACGTTCTCGCCAAGCCTATCGAGGCGCTGCTCGCCCTGCAGCTTCGTGCTGAGGCCCACCTGGCCCGTGCGCAACCACACCTGTGTTTGCCGGTTCCGGTAGTCGCGTGAGGTCATGACCGCCGAGGCCAGAATCAGGGCGAGGAGCAGGAACGAGCCGCCGCCGGTGACGCCATAGGAGATCGATGCGGACTTCGCCCATTCCGCTTGCCGGCTGGTCAGCAGGCCGCGCTCTTCACCTTCCATCTCGCCGATCAGGCTGAGAATGCGGTCCATGGCAACCTTGCCGCGGTCGCTGCGGACGATCGACTGCGCGGACTGGGTCGCACCGGACCGGCGCAGCTCGATGGTCTTGGCGAGCTCAGCCATCTTGTCGATGCTGTATTGCTGGAGCTCTTCCAGCCGCTGCAGCTGCTGCGGATTGTCCTGGGTGAGGGCCCGCACTTTCTTGAGGATGCCCTGAAGCGCCGCTGTCGCCTTGTTATAGGGCTCCAGATAGCTTTCGTCGCCGGTGAGCAGGAAGCCGCGCTGGCCCGTCTCCGCATCCTTGACGGTGGAGTTGAGCGCTTCCAGCGTGAGGATGACTTCGAGGGTGTGCGTCACCCGCTCGGCGGTGACCGAACGGTTAAGAAGCGACTGGTACGAGAAGAATGCGATGACCACGACGGCCACCACCGCGATGACGAAACCGGCGAACGCACCGGGCGGAAGCGGCGGACCTGCGTGGGCGCCGCGTGCTTCGTTGCTGGAGACCTTCGACAAAGCCATTAATGTGTATCCCGTCCCTTTCCCGGCGCGGATGATAAACGCAAGGGAAGACCAGGATGGCGCCGGCGGACCGGTCGTTCAGGAACGGGGTAACGCTCAGGTGGAATTGAAGTTCCTTCAGCGTTTCGCTGGAATATTCGGCGTGATATTCGCGGGCAGCGCCAAACACCGCCCTGGGGTTACACGTCGCGGCGCCGGGATCCGTTCGCGGTTTTGGGCAGTCTGCGGCGGGGTTTCGCAGGCTTCGCCGCCGTGGGCGCCACCGCTTTCTGGGCCAGGGCGGCGAATTCCGAGCGGGCCAGCGTTTCGATGCGCCGGCCGGCGAGGCGATAACGCCGCACAAGGTCGGCGCCGAAGGCCGTGAGTTCCACTCCGCCGCCGCCGGCTCCCCCCACGCTGGACGTCGTGGAAGGCTCGGTGAACGAGCGATTGAGGCTATCCACGAGCAGCCAGGCCTGCCGGTAGCTCATCTTGATGGCGCGTGCCGCCTGCCGGATGGAGCCCGTGCGCGCTACGGCCTCGAGTAACTCGATCTTGCCTGGCCCGATGGAGCAGCTCTCGTTGAGATCGACCCGAAACCGAATGCTTTGCATATCGCGCACTCCCGCTTTTCCCTGGGGCGGCAGCATCCTGCGAATGTGCGGGCCTTCGCAAGGGCTTTGCTGTCGCGGCCCGACAGGCCACGGCGAGCAGCTAGCGCGCCGCAGCTGGCATCGTCAGCGTAAACACGGTGCGCTCCGCCGTGGATTCCACATCGAGCGTTCCTTGATGAGCTGCGGCGATCTGCGAAGCGATATACAACCCAAGTCCCAGGCCTTCCTGTCGCTTGTCGCTCTCCAGCCTGGAGAAGGGCCGGAACAGGCGCTCCCGTGTGGCCGGTGAAATGGGTTTGCCCTCGTTTGCAACGGAAAGTGTGAACGTGCGGCCGTCAGTGCGCGCCGTGACGAAAACAGGCGCGCCAGCAGCGCCATGCGTGAGCGCATTGCTCAACAGATTAGAGAGCACTTGCCCGATGCGGCCAGAGTCACAGGACACCGGCGTCGGCAAATCCATGTCCAGCTCGACGCGTTGATCCGGGTGAACCGCCGTCAGCTCCGCTACTACGTGGGTCAGGGATTCGGCCAGCATCGTTTCCGTATTGCGAACGATGGGGATACCACCGCCCAGTCGGCCGCGCGCAAAGTCGAGAATGTTGTCGACCAGCTTCGCCATGCGATCGGCACTACGCCGGATGCGGTCGATGATCTTCTTTGAGTCGCCGCCAGAGGGAAGTCTCGACAGGGCGTACGCACCGGCCGTGACGGACGAGAGCGGGTTACGCAGGTCATGGCCCAGCACGGCGATGAACTGCTCACGCAGTTCCGCGGTGAGCTGGTGGTCCAGCAACGCCTGCGCGCTGCTCTCGAGCTTCTCCTCGACGTCGAGCTGCAAGGAGAGGAGCTGCGCAAAGAGCGTGAACATGTTGATGACGCGCGGATTCGACAAATTCGCGGGCAGGGGGTCGAGTGCACACAGCGTGCCGAAGAATTCGCCGTTCGTGCGAACGATCGGCGTGGAGATATAGCTCTGGAAGCCATACATCTTGCAGGTGTGGTGGTCGCGGAACACCGGGTCCTGTGCGACATGGTCGATGATCACAGCCTTGCCGCTGTCGCGAATCTCGTCGCAAATGGTGGTCTTCAGGTCGAGCTCGCCGCCCGGCTTCAGGCCGAACGCGATTTCATCGCGCACGGCGCAGGCTGTCCAGGTGCTATCCGTGACGCGCGCGACGGCTGCGAATCGCAGCCCGGTGGACTGGCACACCACTTCCAGAATGGAAGGCACCGAGGCCATGCGCCCCACGGCTTCGACATCTATTGCGACGGATGGGTTATTCACGTGATCGGCTTCTTCTGTCGCCTTTGGCGCGCGGCCGCTCAACTGCGGGCGGGCAGTATATAGCCTGCTGATATCATGGGGAGATGAGCAGCCGTAACCTCGAACATCTGCTCGCGCCTCGGTCGGTCGCGCTGGTCGGCGCCTCCGACCGTATCCAAGGTAGCTGGGTGGCGGTCATGCGGAATCTGCTGGCAGGCAGCTTCGACGGGCCTGTATGGGCAATCGGCGCGCCCCAGTCAGGTTTTGCAGGGCTGCGCACGTATCTCAACGTCGCCGATCTGCCTGAAACCCCGGACTTGGCGGTGATCTGCGCGCCCCCCGAGGCCGTCCCGCGCATCATCTGCGAGTTGGCTCAGCGAGGCACGCGCGCGGTGGTGGTGATCACTGACGAACTGACTGTCTCGGCTTGCACGAATAGCACGCTGACTGCAGCCATGCTCGATGCGGCCAGGCCCTGCGAGTTGCGCATTCTGGGTCCGGGCGGCCTTGGGATGCTGCTGCCTCGAATTCGGCTCAACGCCAGTTCCGCGAGCACGCTGGCGTTACCGGGCAATCTGGCCTTCATCGCGCAATCGGGCGCGCACACCGCCGCCATGCTGGATTGGGCACTCCAGTTCAAAGTGGGCTTCTCCTGCTTCCTTTCACTGGGCGAAGGCGCTGACGTCGATTTTGCGGATCTGCTCGACTATCTCTGCCACGACCCGCACACGCGCGCGATTCTGCTGGACGTGGAATCGATCACTCGCGCGCGTAAGTTCATGTCGGCCGCACGCGCAGCCGCGCGTAGCAAACCCGTGATTGTGTTGAAGGCGGGGGACGCGGTTTACGACGCCGCGTTCCGGCGCGCCGGCCTGCTGCGCGCTGACACAGCACGTGAGCTCTTCGAGGCCGCGGACGCCTTGCAAGCGGGAAACTTCCAACCGTCTGTTCAGCACCTCATGGAAGCGCCTGCGCCAATGCTCGAATCGTTCGTGCCCCGGCCGGAGGAGGTGCGCGATATCGTCCGTGCCGCACTCTCTGCCGGACGAAAACTGCTATCGGATTTTCAGGTGCGGAGTGTTCTCGCCGCGTACCACGTTCAGTTTGCCTCCGAAGAGGGCAGCGGGAGGGCGCGCCGTGTAGTGGCGGACAGAGGCATCCCGGAGCTGTTCGTGAGCATTGCCGTGGATCAAACCTTTGGGCCTGTGATCCGCTTCGGCGCCGCCGGCCTGGGCGCCGATGAGAGCCCAGACCGAGTGATTGAATTGCTTCCCCTCGACAGCACGCTCGCGATGGAGCTGGTCTCGCGCACGCGGGTGAGTGCGAGACTCGACGGGCAGGGCGGTCGAGCGCCGGTCGACCGACGGGCGCTCGAGTATTCGCTGGTTCAACTTGCGCGCGCC
>JBDTUL010000409.1:0-5886 GCA_040007735.1 Gammaproteobacteria bacterium
CGACATCCTCGCCGATTTCCCCCAGCTGGCGCGCGACGACATCCGTGCCTGTCTTGCGTTCGCCGCGGAACGCGAGCGCCGGATCTTCGGCATCCCCGCTGCCTGACTCCAAGCTTCTTCTCGATGAGAATCTGGCCAGTAGTCTGGTCGCCGTCCTTGCGGACCTGTATCCAGGCTCGGTCCACGTCACGGGCGTCGGGTTGGCGGCAGCTCGCGACAGAGCGATCTGGGCATACGCGGGAGACTGAAGGCGTACGACGCGAAAACAGGCAAGCTGCGCTGGACGTTTTATACGGTGCCCGGGCCCGGCGAGCCGGGGCATGAGACCTGGCCGCAGGACAGTGAGGTGTGGAAGCACGGGGGCGCGGCAATCTGGCAGACGCCCGCCATCGATCCGCAGCTCGGGCTCATCTACTTTTCCACGGCGAATCCCGGGCCGGTGCTCAACGGACACCTGCGCAAAGGCGACAACCTCTACAGCACGTCCATCGTCGCCATCGAGGCAAAGACTGGTAAGTACCGCTGGCACTTCCAGGAGGTTCATCACGACTTATGGGACTACGACGCGCCGAATCCCGTCATCCTGTTCGATGCGCCGTTCGAGGGTAAACCCCGCAAAGCTCTGGCGCAGGCAGGCAAGACAGGCTGGGTGTATCTGCTCGATCGCGTCAACGGCAAACCTCTGATCGGTGTCGAAGAAACACCGGTGATGCAGGAGCCGCAGCAGTTCACTTCGCCCACGCAGCCGTTTCCGATCGGCGACGCCGTGGTGCCCCAGTCCATCGACATGGCGCCGGAAGGGTTCGAGCTCATCAACCAGGGCCGCATCTTCACGCCGTTCACCAAAACTCCCGCAGTGTGGAAGCCGCTGGCCGCGGTGAACTGGCCGCCCAGCTCCTACGACCCGGCAACGAACCTCATGTACATCTGCGCGACGGATTCGCTCTGGGGCGCGGTGGGCGGCGATCCGGACTATCCCGTGGAACCGGGCGCGCTGTATTCAGGCAGCGTCGTCGCGCGGTTCGCCGCTCCACGACGCGGCGTGTTTGCAGTGGTGAACGTAACGACCAACCGCATTGCCTGGCGGCAGCAGTGGGTAGACCAATGCTACAGCGGCTCTGTCGTAACAGCGGGCGGGCTGGTTTTCGTGGGGCGGAACGACGGCCGCTTCACCGCTCTCGATAAATCCAACGGCCGCAAACTCTGGGAATTCCAGACGGATGGCGGCGTAAACGCCCCCGCGTCGGTATTTGAATATCAGGGCAAGCAATACGTGGTCGTGCTTGCGGGCGGCACCGCCCTGGCCGGCAGCAAGCGAAGTGACGGCGTCTGGCTTTTCTCGCTCGATGGCACGATGGAGTCCTTGCCACGCGGCTCGGCAGACCCCGTGGGCGCGCCACGCGCAAGCCCGCTGCCGACCGCAACACCTGCGGCGCGCGCCGGCGACATCAGCAAGGGGAAGGACATCTACAATACAACTTGTGTCGTGTGCCACGGCGAGAACGGCAAGGGCGGCACACATGGCGGCCCTCCGCTTACTGCGAAGCTAAGTGCAGAGGCCATCGCTACTGTCGTGAATCACGGACGAAACGACATGCCCGCGTTCGGAAGTGCGTTAACCGCACAGGCTCTGCAGGACCTCACGACTTTTATTCTTGAACTCGTCCGCCGCCGCGAGTGATACACCTGTGTAGTTCTTGCAGCCGGCAATAAGTCCGGTGCCTTCGTCCTCGACCGCCGCGTAGCGGTCGCGACAGTTCGCCACCTTGAAGCCCTCCGCAGCAAGGTTGCAATAATGGAACATGTCAATGATTGACGATGACAACGAAACTCGTATCGCCATCGCCTAGCGTACTTTTGTAAGCGTTCTCTGAGGGGGGATCCATGATTTTGAACAAGACCACCGTGCCTTGCGCAGTCGCATTGGCACTGGGACTGACCACCGCGGCTAACGCGCAACAAGCACCGGCCAATACCACGCCCGCACAAGCCACTCCACAAACCGTTGATGAGGTGACCGTCACCGGCTCCCGCATCCGGCGCACCACCGATTTCGATACCGCCAATCCGACCACCGTGGTCGATTCAACGTACCTGCGAAATCTCGGCATCGTGAACGTCGGCGACGCCATTGCGCAGTTGCCCGCCAACGTGTCGAACAACACACCGGCGACCACCGGTAATTCCAGCTTTTTCTCCGGCTCCACCATCGCCAACCTGCGCGGCCTGAATCCGTACTTCGGCAGCCGCACGCTGAACCTGGTGAACAGCCGCCGCTTCGTGCCCACCAACCAGGGCGACGGCGTCGATCTGAACTTCATTCCCTCGGTACTCATCGACCGCGTCGACGTCGTCACCGGCGGTGCCTCGGCCGCGTACGGGTCGGGGGCCATCTCGGGCGTGAACAACATCTTCCTGAACCGCAAGCTCGAAGGCGGCCGTGCCGATATCGACTTCGGCCAGACGGCCCAGAGCGACGGCGACGACAAGCACGTCGGCCTCGCCTACGGCATGAAGCTCTTCGGCGATCGCGGCCACTTCGTGCTCGGCTACGAGTACCAGGACACCGATCCCATCGGCTGCTACAACGCGCGCGACTGGTGCAAGAAGGGTGTGGGCTTCTACCAGACCGCGAACCCCAGCCTCACACTGGGCAGCGACGTACGCTCGAACCAGATGAGCACCACAGGCACGTTCTACGTGACCGACGCCAGGACGACGACGCTGCAGGCAACGGCGGACGGCACCGGCACGCAGGCCTTCAATATCGGTAAGCAACCCGAGTCCAACGCGTTTCTCTCGTTCCTGAACGTAGTGCCCGGTGGCGACGGCAAGTCGATCTACCAGTACACGAATCTTCGTGCTCCGGTGAAACGCAACGTGGCAACCGGCACGTTCACGTTCGCCGTGACGGACACGGTCAATCTCAACGTCGATCTTTCGTATGGCAAGGTCGAGACGGCGAACATCACGGGTGCGCTCGACGCGCAGGCGACGGCAATCACCGCTCAGAACGCGTTTCTCACGCCGGCCCTGGAAGCGGCTCGCGTAGCTTCGGTCGGCCAGTTTCCTTTCCCGGGCGCTGATGCCCTCATCAACAAGGACTGGACGAGCCAGGTGGATTCCGGCCTGTTCGTCACTACGGACGTGAAGCGGGCCGCTTTCGGCCTGGATGGCAAGTTCGGCGAGTCGTCCTGGAGCTGGGACGGCTACTACCAGTACGGCCTCACCAATCGCGAGCAGGTCGTGCAGGACAATCGCCATCTCAATGCCTACAACTACGCTACGGATTCCGTGCTCGTAGGGGGCGTCCCCACCTGCCGCGTGCTCTCTCCGCTTGCGGCTCCCGGCAAGGGCTTCGCAGACCTCTCCGCTGACCAGCAGTCCATCGCCGCGGGTTGCGTGCCGCTGAACCCCTTCGGCAACCAGGCGCTGAGTGCGGCTGCGAAGGCCTACGCGTTCGGCAACCTCGATGAGGATCTGCGCTACGAACAGCAGATGGTGGCGTTGAACGCGACCGGCGACCTGTTCAAAGGTTTCGATGCCGGCCCGATCCAGGGCGCCATCGGTGTCGAGTACCGAACGGAGAAAGGCGAGAACATCGCCAAGACACCCGTCGGCACCCCGGCCGCCTCGCGCTCGGACTACCTGATTCAGTACGGCGAATCGTTCGCTGGCGACGTCGACATCACCGAAGGCTACGTCGAAGTGAGCGTTCCGGTGCTGAAGAACGTCGTGGCTGCAAAGCGCCTCGACTTCGACTTCGCCTTGCGTGAGTCGCAGTACAAGAACCAGGGCAAGGCGGGAACGACGGGCCAGAAGAGCACGCACGATCTCACCACCTGGAAGATCAGCGGCATCTGGGATCCGGTGGACTGGCTGCGCTTCCGGGGAAGCCGTTCACGCGATGCGCGTGCCGCGAACTTCCGCGAGCTCTATTACGGACAGAAGATCGGAGCGGGCGGCCTCTTCGGCTTCTGCGGAGCGGTGCGTAACACCGATGCCTGTAACTGGAGCCTGGAAGGCAACAGCAACCTGGATCCCGAGACCGCCGACACGACGACGCTAGGCGTGGTGTTCACCCCCGAGGATGCGCTGCCGGGCTTCCAGTTCGCGGCGGATTACTTCCGCATCCAGATCAACGATGCCATTCAGCAGGCAAGTGTTCAGGGCGTGCTCAGCGGTTGCGCATATGGTGCGGGTGACCCGGCGGTCTGCGCGCTGCTCACGACGGCGGTGCCGGGCGATTACACCGACATCACCGACCTGCGTGCTCTCGCCTCCAACGGCAGCGGCTACATGTTCAAGGGCGTCGACTTCACGGGCAGCTATTCGATGACGCTGCGTGGCGAAGACAGCCTTGCGTTCCGCCTGCTCGCGACGCGGATGATCGACCAGCAATTCCAGGCTCTGCCCGGTGGTCCGTTCGTCAACGTGGTGGGTCAGACCGGTACGGGTAATTCGTTCCTGGCGGACAACCAGCCCACGGCGAAGTGGAGCAGTGTTCTGTCGGCGACGTTTACGCATGGACCCATCAGCGTCACGGGACAGGGTCGCTATGTCGGCAAGGGCATCATGGACTATCAGAATGGACGACCCGCGTCCGCTGGCGGCCGCACGCTCAGCGAGAACTCGGTTCCCAGCTACGAGGTGTTCGCGCTCACGGGCACGTGGACGAAGCAGGATATTGGCCCTCTCAGCAGCCTGCAGATCTACGGCGTCATCGACAACCTGTTCGACAAAGACCCGCCGGTAGCCGCGGGTGGCGGCGCCTTCGGCCCCTCGAACAACAATGGTGGAACCAACGCGGTGTTCTACGACACCGCGGGTCGTACGTACCGTCTCGGCCTGCGAACCACCTTCTGAGGTTCGCAGCTGTTGGGTTCGCATTCTTATGGGATGCGACCCCTTCCGGCTTCAAAGCCCGGGGCGGCGACGTCCCGGGCTTTTTCTCGTGCGCTAACCGCACTCATCAGTGCCTCGGGCGGCACCGACCCAGTGTTCTTCGACACGATGGGGCGCTCGTACCGGGTGGGTTTCCGGGCAACGTTCTAAACTTCTCCAGGGGGCGGGTAGCTCGAGCTCAGCCGGCAGCGTGACCGCCGGGCGGCTTGGAATGCTTTTTTATTTCTTCCACAAGAAAACAAACAAAAAAGCATTCCGAGCCGCCCGGCGACCGAGGGCTTCCGGGTCAAGGGCTTCCTGCGCGGGGAACCGTATTCGTTCAGCGGGCTTTCACACCATGGCCACCATCATGTGTACGCAACGCCGGGCATGGCCGGTCTGCTAGACTCTTTTTTACTACTCCTCATGCTCGAAAGGGGCTGGCGACAATGCGACCACTCGTCAAGATGGGGCTCAAATTAGGAGCCTTCTCGTTTCTCACGCTGACTTCACTAACCTATGCGCAGGATGCCGCCGCGCCTTCTCCGGAAGAACACGCACAGCAGGCCGTGGAACTGCGTCAGTCGGTGTTCAAGCTCATCGGGTGGAGCTTCGGTCCCGTCGGCGGCATGCTGAAGAACAAGGTGCCTTTCGATGCTGCCGTGGCGGCAAAAAGCGCGGCCCGCATCGAGACGCTGGCGCCGATGATCGGCGAGGCCTTCCAGACCGACACCAGCAAATTCCAGCTCAAAACCAAGGCTCGTGAAGGCATCTGGACCAACAAGTCCGACTTCGCCGCCAAGAACGACGACCTGGTCAAGGCCGCAGCAGCGCTGAGCGCTGCCGCCAAGGGCGGAGACAAGAAGGCGACGATGCAAGCGGCAGCCGCTGTCGGCAAGGCCTGCGGTGCCTGCCACGACAACTTCCGCGACAAGACCTGACCCGACCTTTTCGGGTCATTGGGCAATAAAAAGCGCCGGCGTTCACCCGCCGGCGCTTTTT
>JBDTUL010000410.1:0-5880 GCA_040007735.1 Gammaproteobacteria bacterium
TCACCAACTGCTCGAGATCGCCGGCGTTAGCTCCGTGAGCGATGATGCCTGTGTCCGAGCCATACGCCAGCCTCACGCCCTTCTCGTGCGCGCGTTGCGCGGAGAAAGGTTGAGACACCACCGAGCGAAGGCGCTCCAGCACCGGAGAATAAGGCTCGTCGGCCACCGTAGTGCTGCCAGACCGATTGTCACCCACCGCTACGACGAACGCGTACATATGCGGCTCGAAGAATACCTTGTGGCGTCGCATGAGTTCGAACGACTGGGCATCGGGCCACGGGCCTGTGTCGATGATGTCCGCACCGGCGCGCAGGGCGGCGTTGATGCCGAGCGCAGTGTGACCATCCGCCACCACCTTGCGGCCCAAAGCGTGCGCCGTGCTGATGACTGCGCGCATCTCCGCGTCCGTCATCGCCTGCTCGACCAGGTGAAGGTCACCAATGCTGCCACTGTTATAGAAATTGATGACATCGGCGCCGCGCGCAATCTGTTCGCGCACGGCGCGTTGGCAGTCATCCGGGCCGTTGCAGGTGCCGTCGGGCCCCACGACCGCTTCGACCTCACTCGTAAAATGGCCGGTGCGAGAGCTACCCGTAGTTGAAATGGGGCTTCCCGCCACGAGCACCCTGGGGCCAACGGCTATGCCGCGCTCGATCGCCCCGCGCAGAGCATAGATCGCCTCATTGTGTGCAAGACGTGCGGTGCCGAGATCCAGCACCGTAGTGAATCCCGCATAGAGTGTTTCGCGCGCGTGTTGGCGAGCGGCCAGCGCAAGGTCCGCTGCATTCCTCGTGACCACCCTCAGCGACTCGCCCTGCTCGGCTTCGGTGGTGAGATGAACATGCAGGTCGATCATGCCCGGCAGGACAAACTGCTTCGACAGATCGATCACTTCGGCCGGCGCGCCGCGGCCGGCGTCCTGCGCGGAAACGAAGCCTTCGCGAATCTCCGCAATGCGCCCGCCGCGGATGATCACACTCTGATTCTTACGCGGCGCCTGCCCCGCCACTGAAAGAAGCGTGCCGGCGTGGATGACGACCGCCGGCTCCGCCCCCTGCACCCCCGCCATACCGAGCCCGTAAATGCCGAAGCATCCCGCGATATAGCGGCCGAGGCGCATCGACCTTTGCCCTAGAAGCGGTAGCCCACGTTGACGCCGACCGTGCGCGGCCGCGCCGTGAACACCGATAGCGGCGCATCCGTCTGATAGAGCTTGTCGATCTGCGCCCTGCGGTCGAACGCGTTCTTCACGAACAGCGTGGCGTTCCACTTGTCCGCCTGCAATCCAAACCGGAAGTCGGCGAGAGCGTAGGACGGCAGGGCCTGGAAGAACTCGCTTCGATCACTGAAGTAGGTTTGCGACGAGCCCACATAGCTCACTTCGCCGCGCACCACTGCGTCGAAATTACTGGCCACCGGCCAGGTGTACTGGGCAGAACCGTTCGCGGTGAACCGCGGCGTATTCGGAATGCGGTCGCCGCTTCGGCCCGCGTCATTGTCCGTGGCCGCCAGAGGCTGATCTTCGGTCAGCCTTGCGTTCTGGTATGCGATGGCCGTCTGCAACTCCAGGCCACGCACCGGGCGCATGGTGAGTTCCGCTTCGAGACCATCGGCGGAGGCAGTGCCCGCATTGCCGATGTAGACGAACCCGAGTTCGGGCGTGCGGTTCTTGGTCTGGATGTCGGACCAGCGAATGGCATACGCCGTCAGGTTCAACATCAGGCGGCGATCGAGCCAGGTGCTCTTCAGGCCCGCCTCGTAGTTCCACAGCGAATCCGATTCGAACCCCTCCGGCACCTGGATCAGCGAGCCGAAGCCCGCATCGTTCGTACCGCCCTGGCGGAAGCCTTGCGAGGCCAGCACGTAGAGCAAACGCTGATCGTCGATCTTGTACGCGACGCTCAGCTTCGGGGTGACCTTGTGCTCGCTGGTGTGCGAGGAACGCGGGTCTTCCGGCGGGCCGCCGAAGAACGGGAACACGTTCTGCGAATTCGCATCCTCAGTGGACTTGAACCAGCGCGCGCCGGCGGTGACACTGAGTTTCTCCGTGAACGAGTACGTGCCCTCACCGAACACGGCCTCCTGCTCCACACCCTTGGCAGACGTACGGCCGAAGATATCCGGCGCACTGCCCGTTGCACGGCCCTGCGCGTCCACGGACACCACGCTGCTGACGAAGCTGCGCGTCAGGCGCTGATGAAGCGCACCCACCACGAACTGAAAAGGCCCACCCAGGTTGCTGCTGTAGCGGGCCTCGTTCGTCCAGATTGAGCTGTTCTCCGGCTGCAGCGTAACGGCGGGCAGGTCGGGAACGCCGAAGAAGATGAGAATCGGCGTGGAATCGAAGCGGAAGAACACGAAGCGGTCGAAGTAGGCAGACGACACATCCAGCGTGCCGCGATCGAAGCGATAGTTTAGATCGAGCTGCGAGATGGTCGCCCGGTCGCTGCGGGGCCCGAGCGTGTACTCGCTGTTGTTCAGGTCGCCATCCGAGGGGAAGTAGAACGACTTGCCGCCGACGTTCTGCTCCTGGTGAAGGATGGAACCGGTGAGCTTCAGCCGGTCCGTCACCGCATACGCAACCGACAGCCGGCCGCCGGTGGTCTCTTCGGTGTTGATGTCCTTGTCACCCAGGCGAACGTTGTCGATGAACCCGCTGTCGTTCACGTACCAGCCCACGGCACGCCTCGCGAGTTTGTCCTGCACCAGCGGCACGTTGATCATGCCGTTGAAGTTGTAGTTGTCGCCGCCTTTCGAGGTATTGGAGAGCTCCGCGCCGACGTCGCCTTCGACCACGTCGAACTTCGGCTGCTTCGTGATGAGCCGGATGGTGCCGCTCAGCGAGCCCGCGCCATACAGCGTGCCCTGCGGGCCGCGCAGCACTTCGATGCGCTCCATATCATAGAGACGGATATCGACGTTCTTGCCGCCGCCATCGTCCTCGCCGTTCGAGCCGCTGATCACCGCATTGTCGAGATACACACCGACGGTGGGAGCGCCGATCGACTGCACGCCGCGAATGATGTAGCGCTTGTCGCCGGGGCCCTGGTCCTGAAACATCAGTCCCGGAACGCTGTGCGACCAGTCTGAAAACACCGTCGCGCCCGCTTCGGCCAGATGCTCGCCGGACAGCGCGGAGATGCTGAGCGGCAGCGACTGCGCGGTTTCTTCACCCCGCTTGGTCGCCGTGACGATGACTTCCTCGATTTCTTCCGGCTGCTGCCTGCGTGCTGCGCGGCTCTGTGCGTCCCGATCTGCGGCCGGCGCGGGCTCCGCCTGCGCGAGCACGATGCGCTGATTCGTGGAGGCGAGCACCACTGGTGGCGTGGCTACCGGCAGTGGCTCGCTGGCAGTAGAGGCGCCAGAAGGCGCCTTCGCCGACTGAATGGCGATAGTGTCCTCATTGACGATGGCGTAGCCGAGCCCCGTCCCGTGGAGGATAGTTTCGAGCGCCACGCGTACGCGCAGCTTGCCCGCCACTTCACTCGTGACCTGATCCGGAAGCGTGGTGCTGTTCGTGAGCACTTGCACTTCGGCCTGCTCCGAGAAGCCCAGCAGTGCGTTTTCCAGCGGCTGGCGCGGGAGATTGAAGGACACTTCGCGCTCCAGCACGGTGGAGGCGGAATTTGTGTTGGCAGTTGCGTGCGCGGCGTTGATGCCGAAGAGGCCCGTGGCAATGCCTAGCAGCATCAGCCCTGTTTTTAATTGGAGTCGCCGCTTGGGGAGGCTGTTCATTGGGTTCTCTGGGTGGCGTTCGTTTGGACTTCTCATACAACGGACCACGCGTGGAAAGCGGAAGAACGCTTTGTTGTTTTGCCGCAAACAAGAACAAAAAACAAAAATTTCTTTCCCAGCCGCTTGGCGATCGAGGGCTTCTTGAAAAAAGCTCACTTACGGGGCGCAATGACAATCACCGCCCCATCCTGGCTCACCGTCACCGGAAACACCGCTGGCAACCCATGCACCCACGCCTCCACTCGCGTACTGAACACGGTACCGGTGAACCGCAAATCCCCCAGTTCAGGAGAAGCCAACTCAATCTCCTGCCCCGAAGCCGCACGAATGCTGGCCAGCACCGAGCGCAAAGGCTCCCGCGCAAAACGCAGCCGCCCCTCGCGCCACGACGCAACCGCGGTCGGCTCGATGGGCATCATCTGCAGCTCATGCGTCGGCACGCCAACCGCAACCTCTTCGCCCGCTCGCACGTGCAGCGGGCGCAATCGCTCTGCCGAACGATCAGCGCCGGTTGACGCATTCAAAGACGCAAGCGCCTTACCGATGGAGTCAGCACGTTCCGGAGGCGGCTCCACGACCACCACCCCTTCTTCTACCGCGACAACCACTCGGTCGACGGCAGTGCGAACGTCGAAGCGCGTGCCAACAGCGCGCACGTGCACAGCCCCTGCGTGAACGACGAACGGACGTGCCTTGTCGTGCGCCACGCTGAAATACGCTTCGCCCTGCTGAAGCTCGATGTCGCGCGCGCGTTTGGTCAGGCTCACCGTGAGCTTCGAGTCGCCCGCCATATCAACGCGCGACCCATCCGCCAGCATGAAACTGCGCCGTTCGCTGCGAACCGTGGCAAACGTCAGGACGTCCGGCGAGCGTGCCGCTCCCAGCGGCCCGCGCATCATCAACCAAGCGCCACCGGCAACAAGCGCCACTAAAACAGCCGCAATTGCCAATGGATGCAAACGACGCATTCGAGGCGCGCGCAGAGCACCGACTGCCTGCGCGCCATTCGTTTCGCGAGGCATGAGCCCTGTGGTACGCCACAGCTCACGGGCTTCTTCGAACGCCTCGCGATTGCGCGCATCCGCCTGGCACCAGGCAAGCCATTCCGCAACGAGTTCTGACGACTGCGGTTGCTCGCGCAGGCGCACGAACCAATCGCAGGCCGTTTCGAAACGCGACGAATCCGGGACGGGCGCCGTGTCGATCATTTCCATTCATCCTTGTAGCTGCGGCTCGCCTTGAGTCGCGCCTGGCAGTGGCTCATCGCCTGCACCACGTAGTACCGGATCATTCTTTCGCTCACGCCCATCTCGCGTGCCACTTCGCCTAGCGAGTATTCGTAGACGCGATATAGAAGAAAGGCGCGTCGGCAGGCTTCGGGCAGCTCCTCCAGGAAACCCGCGGCGAGGCGCGCTTCCTGGTCACGCGTCGCCAGTTCTTCCGGTGTGGGCTCAGTCGCCTGCTCATGCAGGAAACCGAGCTGCGGCTGGGTGAGCCGCAGCGTCGCGCGATGCCTCAGCCGGTCGATGGACAGGTTGGCGGCGGTTTTAAATAGATACGCCCGCAGGAAACCCAGTGTTTCCGGCTGGTCCAGGCGCAGCAGGCGGGCATACGACTCCTGCGCCACCTCGCGGGCCTCGGCCTCGTTCAGGCGCGTCATCAGGAACGACACCAGTTCCTGGTTGTGTTCGACGAAGAGGTGCGAGAGAGCGGAGTTGCGCGTTTCCCCCGCCGGGCGCGCAGACGCAGGCGATTCCGGGGCCGAATCGGGTGCAGCGGCCGGGTTTGCGATTTCCCGAGGGGGGCTCATCCGATACAACGGACCAGGCGCGAATTGCGGAAAGGCGGGGGCGAAAACGGCGAGGTCATGGCCCACGGTTGTAGGAGCCAATACTTTAGATGTCAATTACGGCTTACCGAGGCGCGAGCCTCGCCGCCCGCCCGCCATTTCGCATCCCGTTGTTTCAAAAGAGGCGATAAACTCGCGCACCTGCGCTCCTCACGGAAATTCAATCATGGCAATCGGGCAGGATTCAGTCGTCACCATTCACTACACGCTCAAGGACGATGCGGGCGAAGTCATCGATAGCTCGGCGGACCGCGAGCCCATCGCGTACATCCATGGGCACGGCAACCTGGTGGCGG
>JBDTUL010000411.1:0-5873 GCA_040007735.1 Gammaproteobacteria bacterium
GGGAAAACCCATGCATGCCCCTGCCGCCCCTCTGTCCTGTGACCTGAGAGATCAGGCGTAACCTGAGTACGCCGCACCCCTTCGGTGGGTGAACCCTTCGATTCACCACTCTCCAGAACTCGCTGCCGGAGGATTCGTGAGAATCGCCCTCGTGTCTGCCGTTTCTGTTGCCTGAGCGTTTCCGGGCGGAACTTGCGCCTTCGGCGGCCTGGCTTGCGGGCCCGGCTCTCTCCGAACAGACACTTCAGCGAGCAAGAGCATGTTAGCAGCAGCGCACCAACGTTCCCAATTACAATTCCGCTTCTATGAAAAACCTTCACGTGATCGGGCTGGGACTCGGCATCGCGCTGACTGCGGGATGCCAGACGATGCAGAGCGTGCCGTCGCTTGCAGACGTCGAAGCGGCGGAGGGCGCTCGCTTTGCCGCCTTCGTCAGCGCGGACCCGGCGGCCATGAAGCCGCTGCTCGCGGCTGACCTTGTGTACTGCCATTCCACGGGGCGGTGTCAGAACCGGGAAGAGCTCATGGCCTCCATTGTTGCGAAGGAGACCATCTACCGGGGCATGGATGTCGTTGAGCTCAAATCCCGGGCCGTGGCCGAGGCGGTGGTCGTGAACGGCAAGCTCCATGTGACGGTGGAGTCTGCTGGGAAAACGCAGCAGTTTGACCTCATCTACACCGATGTTTACGTCAAACGGGACGGCCGGTGGCAGATGACGGCGTGGCAGTCCACCCGGGCGCCCTAGCCAGACGTATATATAGAGTGTGGACATGAATGACTTTTCTTTCCGGCGCGTCTCGCGCCGCCATCCGCCCGGGGTCGCTTCGATCCCCGTAAGTCCCGAGCGCAGCTCGTGACAAGTCGTCGAAGCAGTGTTGGGGTGCAGATTGGGGGGGTCCGCGTTGGCGGCCCGGCCCAAATCGTTGTCCAATCAATGACTAACACCGACACCGCGGACATCGATGGCACGGTCGAGCAGGTGAAGGCCCTCGCTCGCGCGGGCTCGGAGCTGGTGCGGGTTACCGTGAACACCAGCGAGGCCGCGGCCGCCGTGGCCCCCATCCGGGACCGGCTCGAGCAGCTTGGCGTGAACGTGCCGATCATCGGGGACTTTCACTTCAACGGGCACAAGCTCCTGCGCGAGCACCCGTCATGCGCCGAGGCCCTGGCCAAGTACCGCATCAACCCAGGCAACGTCGGCCGCGGCAGCAAACGCGACCCGCAGTTTCAAGAGATGGTCGAAGCGGCGATCCGCTACCAGAAACCGGTGCGCATCGGCGTGAACTGGGGAAGTCTCGATCAGGATCTGCTCACGCGCTTGATGGATGAGAACTCGGCAAGCGCTCAGCCCATCTCCGCACAGCAGATCATGCGCAACGCCGTGGTGCTGTCGGCTCTGGAAAGCGGCAAGCGCGCCGAAGAATTCGGGCTCGCGCACGACCGCATCATTCTCAGCGCGAAGGTCAGTGGCGTGCAGGATCTGATCGCCATCTATCGCGATCTCGCTGCTCGCTGCGATTACCCGCTGCACCTTGGCCTCACCGAAGCCGGCATGGGTTCGAAAGGCATCGTCGCCTCCACAGCTGGTATGGCGGTGCTGCTTCAGGAAGGCATCGGCGACACGATTCGCGTGTCACTCACGCCAGACCCAGGCGGCGACCGCACACAAGAAGTCATTGTTGCGCAGGAAATCCTGCAGACCATGGGGCTGCGCTCGTTCGCGCCGATGGTGGTGGCCTGCCCCGGCTGCGGCCGCACGACGAGCACGGTGTTCCAGGAACTGGCACAGCAGATTCAATCTCACATTCGCCATCGCATGCCCGAGTGGCGCAAGAGCCATGTCGGTGTCGAAGACATGACGGTCGCGGTCATGGGATGCGTGGTGAATGGGCCGGGCGAAAGCAAGCACGCGAACCTCGGCATCAGTTTGCCGGGCACCGGTGAGCGGCCGGTGGCGCCTGTGTATGAGGATGGCCAGAAAACGGTCACGCTCAAAGGCGATCACATCGCGCAGGAATTCCAGGACCTCGTGGAGTTATACGTGGCGCGCAAATTTCCGCGCAGGGAGACGGCATGACGGATCTCACTGGCAAGAAATGCGTGCCGTGCGAGGGCGGCATCGCCCCGTTGTCACCCGCCGAAGCGCAGAAGCTGCGGCAGCAGCTCGATGCGGGGTGGACGCTAGTGGATGATTTTCACGCCTTACGGCGGGAATTCAAGTTCAAGGATTTCTACCGCACGATGAGCTTCGTAAATGCGCTCGCGCATATTGCGAACCTTGAAGATCACCACCCGGATCTCGAGGTGGGGTATGGCACTTGCCGCGTGCTGTTCACGACGCATGCGATCAAAGGGCTTTCTGAGAATGACTTCATCTGTGCGGCGAAGATCGATCGCATCCCTTTGTCATAAATAAAAAATTCTTCAGCCGCCGGGGCACAGAGTGGCGATCTTCTCGCCATTGGCTTCGAAAGGAAAATCGCGAACCTGCTCGAGAACGCGAGCCATCATTCGCCGGAAGGGGCTCGCATCGAGCTCACGGCCCGGCGAGTGGGCGCGGATGTGGAAACAGTGATCGCCGACAACGGGCCCGGCATTCCGGTCGAGGAGCACGAGAAGGTGTTTCGTCGTCTCTACCGACTGGAGCGCAGCCGCACGTCGCCGGGCAGTGGGTTGGGGCTGGCATTGGTGGCGGCTACGGCGCATATGCACCAGGCGCGGATTACGCTCGCTGATAATCAGCCGGGATTACGAGTTGTGGTGGCACTGCCGTTGGACAGAACCTAAGTTTTCTTCTCAGCCGCCCGGCGATTGAGGGCTCTGCGGGCCGCAAAAAACCAGGAGCCCTCAATCGCCGGGCGGCTGAGAGCGAATCTGCAAGTCTCAACGCAAGCAACTAAGGGCGAACTTTCGCAGTTGTGGGCAATTCACCCGCCACACCCAACGCCCTGCGAATAAACACCCGTTTCACCTCCGGGCTGCGATTCACCCACCCCAGTCCCCGCTGCGCGAGGCGCGCGAGAGGATTCGTCCCGTGGGCGAGCATGCGGTCGAAGGTATCGATAGCGGCGCTCATCATGCGGGCTTCGGTTTTACGCCAGCGCTCGTAGCGGCGCAGAACGCGCAACGCACCAGGGTCTTCACGTTCGCGACGGGCCGCCACGATGAGCTCTGCCAGCGCGGCGGCATCGAGCAGGCCGAGGTTGACCCCCTGCCCCGCCAACGGATGCACCACATGCGCGGCATCCCCCACCAGCGCGCATCGATGCGCAACGTAGTGCTGGGCGGCCAGTCGCCGCAGAGGAAACGAAAGCCGCTCGCTGACCAGGCGAACCTCGCCCAACGCGAAGTCGGATGCGCTGGTCAGCTGCTGTGAGAAGGATTCCGGCGTGGCGGCCAGCAGCAACTTCGCCAGTTCGTCATCGGCCGACCAGACGATCGAACTCGTTCCGTCCGCCAGAGGCAGGAACGCGAGCGTCCCCGTGCTCAGGAAGCGCTGCCAAGCCGTGCGCTCGTGCGATCGAGCCGTGGAGACGTTCGCAACGATGGCGGTTTGCTCATAGCCGGAGGTTTCCACCGTAAGCCCCACGGCAAGTCGCACAGCCGACTGCGCGCCGTCCGCGCCAACAACCAGCTTCGCTCTGAGCGGGCCCGATGTCGTTTCGACAGCGACGTGATCTTCCGCGACAGTCAGCCCTGACATCTCCCCTTGGATGATGCTGACGCCCGCCTCTGCGGCGGCATCGAGCAACGCACTCTGCACCACGCGCGTTTCGATGATGTAACCCAGGTTGGGCTCACCCACCTCCGCAGCATCGAACACCAATGCGTCCGCTGAAGCCGAACCGACGCTTTCGTGCCACACACGCATGCGTTCGTAAGGGCTTACGCGGAACGCGGAGATGGCGCGCCATGCACCGGCCGCCTCTAACACGCGTTCGCTTGCGCGTGAGAATGCCGACACGCGCAGATCGGCGGGCGCATCGCTTGCCACCTTCGGCGCACGGCGCGGCTCCAGCAGAGCAATGCGCATGGGCGAGTTGCTAGCACGGGTGGCGCGAGCCAGCAGCGCCGCGACCGTACCTCCCACCGGACCGCCACCGACGATCAGGACGTCGAGAAGATCAGTCACGAGTGGCACCGCAAGCGACGGGGCACTTCGGCGCCGAGAGCCAGGGCCGAGGCCCATGTGTGTGGCCTGGTCACTTGACCGCCAACCCTCGCGCCAGGCGCGGAGCAGGTCCCGCGAAGCCTGCACTCACCCGTGCGAGCGCGCTCTTCGCAGGCGGCATGAGGTCGAACAACAGCAAACCGAAGTTGCGCGCCAGGCCCACGCCCGGCCGCGCATCGCCGAACAGCTTGATGAGCCCATCGGTAAACCGGATGACGCCGCCGCGGTCGCCGGAGCGCCACGCCTCAAAGCGCGCAAGCAACTCCGGGCTTCCCGGATCGGTATTTGTGTCGCCGCTCACACTCCCGGAGCTTCCCCCGCGCGTGCTCGCAAGCAACTCCGCCAGCATCGCGGCATCCCGCAGCCCAAGGTTGAACCCCTGGCCCGCAACCGGATGAAGCGCCTGCGCCGCGTTGCCGATCAACACCGCGCGGGTGGCAACGGTGGTTGCTGCTCGCGTCAGCTTCAACGGATACGACGACCGCCGCCCTGCGCGAACAAACAATCCCGCGCGCCATCCAAACCGACTTTGCAGCTCGCTGAGGAACGCTTCATCGGAGAGAGCAAGCACACGCGTCGCCTCAGCGGGCTGTGCGCTCCATACGACGCCGTAGCTTCCGTCGTGCAGTGGTAGCACCGCGAGCGGCCCGGACGGCGTAAAGCGCTCATATGCGGTCCCATCGTGGGGTCGATCGGCTCGCACGTTCGCCACCATCGCTACCTGGTCGTAGTCCTCGACCTCAGCCGCGATGCCCGCCGCCGCGCGCACGCTCGAGTGCGCACCATCGGCTGCGACAACGAGGCGCGCCCTGATCTGTTCGACGACGCCATCGGCACCGTCGGCACCACTGGCAGTTCCCGTCGACTCTTTGTTGGCGCTCATGCGCCCTTCACGACTACTGCCATCCGCCCCAACAACAGCCAGCGTCACGCCGTCAGCGGCAATCTGAACGCTCTCGGTCCTCGCCGGCACCCGCAGCGTGATGCCCTTAGCCGACTGGAGCCGCCCCCACAGCGCCCTCCCAATCACCCGATTGGAAATCAGATACCCAAACGCCTCGACCCCCTGCTCACCCGCATTGAGGCGAGCGAACCCAAATCGCCCGGCATCGGAAACATGAATGGTTCGAATGGCGCTGGCCTCGGGCGCCATCGCGCTCCACACACCCAGCCCTTCGAAGATGCGCCGGCTCGCATTGCCCAGCGCAGTAGTGCGGTCATCGAAACTCGGCTGGGCCGTCGACCCGGGCGCTACGCCTTCGATGAGCATGACCTCGAGCCCGGTGTCGGCGAGCGCCAGCGCAAGGCTCGCCCCCACCATGCCACCGCCGACGATGACCACGTCGAATTCGCGAGCCGTCGCACTGGATGCCGTCGAGACGCCTGACACAGCAGTCGCAACCAGGTCAGGCATTCGCCATCAGCGATTCGATCTCGTCCGGGTCTTTGGGTGCCTTCGAGCTGAGCACCTCACACCCGGTGCGCGTGACCACCACGTCATCCTCGATGCGCACACCGATTCCGCGGAACCGCTTGGGCACGCCCCGCGCGCTGGGCGAAATATAGATGCCGGGCTCGATGGTCAGCGCCATGCCCGGCTCGAGCACGCGCCATTCATCGCCGACCTTGTAGTCGCCCACGTCATGCACATCCATGCCGAGCCAGTGGCCCGTGCGGTGCATGAAAAACTTCCGATACGCG
>JBDTUL010000412.1:0-5869 GCA_040007735.1 Gammaproteobacteria bacterium
CACTTATCTGGGCGTCGAGGACTTCTGTGTACTGAACGCCTTGCGGTCGAACGGGCGCTATGAGGGCTCCTACGAAGGCGTTGCAAAGCGCATCCGCGACTTCGTCAGCCCGGAGCAAGTCTCCCCTGCACTCGAACAGCTTTTTGCGACCGTCGCTTTCTGCTGCGCAATCGAGAACGGCGACGCGCACCTGAAGAATTTCGCTGTTGTGTACGAGAACGCCGAAAGCATCGTGAGCCTTGCGCCGGCCTACGACCTGGTCTGCACCACTTTCTATGAGTCGCAGGATTGCCTGGCACTGACGCTCGATGACTCCAAGTCCTTCCCCACATCCAGAGCGCTGGCCGCCTTCGCGCTCCGGCATTGCGACCTGCCCGCTGCCAAAGTCAAAAAAATTCTACAGCGCATCAGCGGCAGCATGGATCGAGCCAGGTCGGAAATCCGCGACTACATCGAGCGTCACGCCGACTTCGCCAGGGCGGGCGAACATCTCATCGGCCGATTCGAACACGGGTTGCATCGACTGGAACTCATCTGATCGGCGGTCTCGCGCTCGTTGCGCGAATTCAGAACCGCCGCGATTGATTCGCTCCATCGCACCGTCTAATCCTGCAGACGCCCGCTAACGGCCTGCAGGACTCTCAAGCCTTGTTGCCAAGTATTTCAACACGCCCGCTTGCTTCGATCGTCGCAAGCATCGCCCTGCTGTGCACGGCACTGCTCGGGCCAGCGTCGGCGCATGCCGACACTCCGCTCGATCTCGCGGCCTACAAAGGCAAGGTCGTCTATCTGGATTTCTGGGCATCGTGGTGTCAACCGTGCCGTGAGTCCTTCCCGTGGATGGACGCCGAGCAACGCGCGCACCTCGAGCGCGGGCTCGTCGTGGTGGCGGTCAACCTCGACCAGGAACGCGATCTCGCTGAACGCTTCCTGCAGCAGATGAATCCGCACTTTCGAATCGTGTACGACCCGAAAGGCACGCTGGCGGAACGCTTCAAGGTCAGCGGCATGCCCTCGAGCTTCGTCATAGATCGCCACGGCGAGGTGCGATTCAAACATCAGGGATTTCGCGAGGAACGCAAGGCACAGCTCGACACGGAGCTCAGCACGCTTCTCGCGGAATAGCATCGGAAGCCCCTCACGTTCGGAGAACATATGATCCGTCGAATCGCACTCTTCACCGCACTCGTGGCCAGCCTGTGCGCCGCCTCTGGTTGTACAACACTCGGCGTCAAACCCTGGCAGCGGGACCTGCTGGCGAAGCCTGCCATGAAGCTGGATGCCTATCCCCTGGATGCAGCGCTCGACGAACACGTCTACTTCAGCAAAGAAGCCTCCAGCGGCGGCCGCAGCTTTGGCGGAGGGGGCTGCGGATGCAATTGAAGAAATCGCGAGGCGCGAAATCTTCCGCGCTCATGGCCGCAAGCTGCGCTCTGCTCGGGGCCACCGCCGTTCGCGGACAGGCGGCACCCGAGAGCAGCGACGATTGGCTCGTGGATTCCGCGGTTCTCTACTACAAGGAAGATCAGGGTCGCGTGCAGGCGATCGAGCCCGTGGTCAATCTCACTCGCGACTTCGGTGAGGAGCGGATCCTGGGCCTGAAGATCACCTACGACAGCCTGAGCGGCGGCTCGCCCAACGGTGCGATTCCCAGCCGCAACGCGCAGACTTTCGCAACACCCTCCGGAGCGAGCCTGCAGGCCGCGAGCGGCGAGCCCGTGACGTACACCACTTCTTCCGGCAAGGTCGTTGCGCAGCTGGAAAAGGTAACGCTCTACACCACTCCCGCAGGCCAACTGCCGCTCGACCCTAGCTTTCACGACCAGCGCGTCGCGGTGAGAGGCAACTGGCAACAGCGCCTGGGCGATGCCATGCGCCTTTCAGTGGGTGGCGATCTCTCGCACGAATACGATTTCATGTCGGTGGGCGTCAACGGCACGCTGGCCCGCGACTTCAACAACAAGAACACGACACTCTCATTCGGTGGCAACTGGGAACAGGATGCCGTGCGCCCCGTGGGCGGCGCGCCGGTGGGCGGCACGGACTACACGCAGCTGCAGAAAACCGGCAACGAGTCGAAGAACCTGGGTGGCGTGCTGTTTGGGCTCACTCAGGTGATGAACCGCCGGTGGCTTGCGCAACTGAACTTCTCCTACGACCGCTCCACCGGCTATCAGAACGATCCGTACAAGATTCTGTCGGTGGTGAATGCAGGCGGCGACACCGTCGGCTATCGATTCGAGAACCGGCCCGACGGCCGCTCACGCCAAAGCGTGTTCCTGGAAAACAAGGTTGCGGTGGGACGCGACGTGCTGGATTTCTCGATGCGCCTCATGAAGGACGACTGGGGCATCCGCTCGCGCACGGCGGATCTGCGGTACAGGTGGGAACTCGGCAACGGGAAATATCTCGAGCCGCAAGCGCGTTACTACAAACAGACCGCCGCGGATTTCTACAACGTGTTCGTGAACGAGAACTCGATGCCCGCGCAGTTCATGTCGGCCGATCCTCGCCTGGGCAGCTTCGATGCGATGACCTATGGCGTGAAGTTCGGCATGCCGCTGGCGGACAAGAGCGAGCTCAGCATACGCATCGAGCAATATCGCCAGTCGGCGCGGGATTTGCCCCCCGCCTTCGGCCAGCTACAGGGCCTCGATCTCGTGCCAGGCTTGAAGTCAGTGATGTTGCAGGTGGGATGGCGATTCAGCTTCTGAACCGCCTCCGCGCGGCCGAACCCCAGTCCACCGGTGTGCAACTCGAGGCACGCGAGCCTGGCATCTGGGCTGCGACATTCTTTGCGATGGGCAGTCCGTGCGAGATTCTGTTCGCGACACCGGATTCACAGCTTGCGAAGCGCGCCGGTGAGATGGGTGCACGCGAGGCGTGGCGCATCGAGCGCAAATACAGTCGCTACCGTAAGGATAGTGTCGTCAGCGCCATCAACCGCAGCCGTGGCCAGCCGATGCACGTCGATGCAGAGACTGCGGCGCTTCTCGACTATGCCGCCGAGTGTTATCGGGTGAGCGACGGAATGTTCGACATCACCTCGGGCGTGCTGCGCCGAGTGTGGAAATTCGATGGCTCCGATCGGGTGCCGTCGGCCGCAGAGGTCCAGGCGCTGCTGCCGCAGGTAGGTTTCCACAAACTCGATTGGCAGAGTCCCGCCATCACCCTGCCCGATCGGATGGAGATCGACTTCGGCGGCATCGGCAAGGAATACGCCGTAGATCGCGTTCTGCAACTGATCACGACGCGGCTCGATTGCGCCGTGCTCGTCAATTTCGGCGGCGATCTCTGCACCCATCGCGCACCCGCCAGCGGCCCCTGGCGGGTCGGCATCGAGCGTCCCGACACGGACCGCGAAGCGCGTCTGATGCTCGATCTGAGCTGCGGAGCGCTGGCAACGAGCGGCGACACTCGTCGGTATCTGCTTCGTGGCGGCGTGCGCTACGGGCACATTCTGGACCCACGCACGGGATGGCCCGTCAGCGGTGGGCCCCGATCGGTATCGGTTGCTGCGGGGTGCTGCGTCCACGCTGGAATGCTGGCGAGCGTTGCGATGCTTCAGGGAAGCGGCGCCGAGCACTTTCTGCAAGCCGAGAGCGCGCAGTTCTGGTTGCTGCCTGCCGCCAGCCCGTGAGCGCCGGGCGGCGTTGCAATCTCATCCGCCGCGCAAGAGTTGCACCACCTGCGCGAACTCGCGCGCTTCGGCGATATCCGCGGCGGAAGACCGATCGCGATTTCGCAGCTTCGAGCTCGCCCCGGCCGCCAACAACCGTCGCACCACTTCTGCGTCACCGTTGCGGCTGGCGACGATGAGAGCCGTATCGCCGAATTCGTTTTGCGCATCCTTATCCGCATGCGCACCGACTAGTCCGTCGACGATGGCAACGTGCCCGCCGCCCGCTGCCAGCAGCAATGCGGTCTCGCCATGCTCACCCCGCGCATCGACGGCAGCGCCCCGCTCGACTAGAAACTTCACGATCTGATCATTGCCAGCAGCCGCGGCGGCTGCGAGTGGCGTTACCCTGAACCGATCGGCGCGATCCACCGCCGCCCCTCGTTGCGCGAGCGATCGCACTGTCTCCAGACGCCCCGTGCGCGCCGCATGCCACAACGCGCTCCGGCCCGAGGGGTCCATGAGATCGACCGTGCCACCCGACTCGAGCAGTCGCCGCAGGAGGGCCTCATCAGTGCCTTGTGCGGCGATCATCAATGCCGATTGACCGTTCTGATCGCGCGCATCGAGTTGAGCGTGCGCTGTGAGCAGGAGGCCGACGATTCGGCTGCGACCGCCCTTCACCGCTGCGACGAGGGCCGGCTCCGCATTCGCCCCGTGTTCATCCGGGTTCGCCCCATGGGCCAACAGCGCGCTCACGATGTCGGCACGGCCGGCGCGCGTAGCGAGCGTCAACGCGAAGTCGCCGTGCGCATCCTGGTTTCCGGGTCGGGCACCCGCCGCCAGAAGCGTCTCCACGGATTGCTCGGACCCGGCCACCGCCGCCAGAACAAGCACCGGAACTCCACCCGGCGCATTCGCATTGGGGTCAGCGCCGCCCGCAAGCAGCAGTTTGAGCAGCGAGGCATCCGCGCGAGCTGCGGCCACCGCGACATCCGGCCAGCCCGCGTACAGATCGCGCTGAGCCGGGGAAGCGTGAGCAACGCTCGACACGGAGGCGGTCGCCACGGAACCGCGCAGAACGCCCGTCGCACCGTGCTGCCTTAGTATTTCCTCGACGTCCGGCCTTTCCGCCGCCTTCGCAAAATCCAGCGCAGACCAACCCTGAACATTGCGTGCACTCGGATTCGCACCGCTGTCGAGCAGGTACGAGACGCTGTGCAGGTTTCCCGTGCGCGCAGCAAACATCAGCGACGTATTGCCGCCGTGGTCCGCCGCGTCGACCTTCACAGGTTTTCCCAGCAACTCCTTGACGGCTGCATCGCTACCCGACGCGGCGGCCATCATGAGCGGAGTGATGCCGTACGCATCCGATCGCTCGACAACGGCGCCTCGTTCGAGCAGCAAAGCAATCGCTTGCGGCTGCCCGGCGAGCGCCGCGCGGGCCAGTGCGCCGCGCCCGAACTCATCGCGCGCCTCGATGCCCGAAGCATCAGCCAGTTCCACAATGAGCCCGGTCTGCCCGCGCTCCGATGCGAGCCAGAGGGCGTCCCGACGCGCGGACGCATCGACCAGGTCGAGGGATGGCCGGAACTCCAGGGGCAACGCGCCCCGTGCCACAGCCTGAGCCGCTGCCGTCAACCCCAGCTCTTTGGAGTTTGCGAGCCAGCGCTGGGCGGCGTCGCGATCTGGCGGATCTGCGATGGCAAGCAGCGCCGCCAGGCTATAAGCGGCTCGTGCCTGTCCGCTCGCCGCCGCCTTCTCGAACCAGGCTCGCGCGCGCGTAACATCACGATCGCCGTTGAGACCGTTCAGAGCGAACGAGCCGAGCAGGTACTGCGCATCGGCGTTTCCGGCGGCTGCCGCGCGCTCCAGCTCTGAAGCGGCGCGTTGATATTCCTTGATGCGTATGGCGGCCTTTGCAGTCTCGAGCGGGTCCACCGGCCGGGATGCAGCGGACGCCGGAAGCATCTCGCAAAGACCCGCAAGGCCCACGAGGAGCAGCAGGTAGCCCGCTGTCCCACGCTCACGCCGTCCCATACTTGGTCTCCACGTGAATGCCGATGCTGCGGAGAAAGTCCGACGGCAGAACGCCGCCCGCATTCACGATGACCGCATCGTTGCGCACGCTTTCCACGTTGCCGGTCTGCTCGATCGCGACCGCGTCGGCGACAATCTGCTTCACGCTGGAGCCCAGCATCACGCGCATGACGCCCGGCCAACAGATCACCGAAGGCGACCCCATCGCCA
>JBDTUL010000413.1:0-5825 GCA_040007735.1 Gammaproteobacteria bacterium
GGCGAGAACGTCTCCGCGCGCGACGTCGATTTCATCCGCGAGAGTCAGTGTGACGGCGTCACCGGCGCGCGCTTCCGGCAGGTCACCATCTGCGGTGACGATGCGCGTGACAACGGATTCTTTGCCGGAGGCCGCGACGACCAGCTTGTCGCCTGTCTTCACCGCGCCGGACACGACCGTGCCCGAGAAACCGCGGAAATCGAGGTTCGGCCGGTTCACCCACTGCACCGGAAAGCGGAACGGCTTTTCGGTGAGCGACTGTTCCACGTCGACGCCTTCGAGAAATTCCAGGAGCGTCGGGCCATCGTACCAGCGCATCTTGTCCGACCGCGACGACACGTTCTCGCCGAAGCGCGCCGACACAGGGATCGGCGTGATCGAGGCGAAACCCAACGACTGGGCGAAGCCGAAATAGTCACCCATGATGTGGTGAAAACGCTCGCCCGAGAATTCCACGAGATCGATCTTGTTGACGGCAACGGCAATGTGCTTGATGCCAAGCAACGAACAGATGTAGCTGTGCCGGCGCGTCTGGGTGAGAACGCCTTTGCGCGCGTCGATGAGAATGATCGCGGCATCCGAGTTGGACGCGCCTGTCGCCATGTTTCGCGTGTACTGTTCGTGCCCGGGCGTGTCCGCCACGATGAACGAGCGACGCGGAGTGCTGAAGAAGCGGTAAGCGACATCGATCGTGATGCCTTGCTCTCGCTCGGCTTCCAGGCCATCGACCAGCAAGGCGAGGTCGATGTCTTCGCCAGTGGTGCCGTGCTTGCGGCTGTCTTTGGCCAGTGAGACCAGTTGGTCCTCGAGAATGAGTTTCGTGTCGAACAGCAGCCGGCCAATCAGAGTCGACTTGCCGTCGTCCACCGAGCCGCAGGTGAGGAAGCGCAGCAGGCTCTTGGTCGGGCCGTCGGGACCGGAACTGTCGACCGTCACATGACGCGGAGTGGCAGAAGTCATCAGAAGTACCCCTCGCGCTTCTTCTTTTCCATCGACGCGGCTTCGTCGCTGTCGATGAGACGGCCGGCACGCTCGGAAGTACGCGACGTGATCATCTCCTCGATGATCTCATCGAGCGAGGCTGCCGGGCTTTCCACCGCCGCCGACAACGGGTAGTCGCCCAGCGAGCGGAAGCGAATCATCTTCATCTCTGGAACTTCGCCTGGGTTCAGCGGCATGCGCTCATCGTCTCGCATGATCCACACGCCGTCGCGTTTCACCACAGGACGAGCAGCGGCGAAATACAACGGCACCACAGGGATGCTCTCCGCGCGCGTGTACTGCCAGATATCGAGTTCCGTCCAGTTCGAAAGCGGGAACACCCGAATGGTCTCGCCCTTGTTGATGCGCGTGTTGTACAGGTGCCAGAGCTCCGGCCGTTGATTGCGCGGGTCCCAAACATGCCCTGCAGACCGGAACGAGAACACGCGCTCTTTTGCGCGGCTCTTCTCTTCATCACGACGCGCGCCACCGAAGGCGGCGTCGAACGCGAAGTTATCCAGTGCCTGCTTCAGCGCGTCTGTCTTCATCACCTGCGTGTGCAGCTGAGAGCCTGACGCAATCGGATTGATGCCGCGGGCAATGCCTTCCGGATTGGTGTGAACCAGCAGCTTCACGCCGTAGCGGTCCACTATCTGGTTGCGGTGCTCGATCATGGCGCGGAATTTCCACGTGGTATCGACGTGGAGCAACGGAAACGGCGGCTTGGAAGGATAGAACGCCTTCATCGCCAGGTGCAGCATCACCCCGGAATCCTTGCCAATCGAATACAGCATCACCGGGTTGCGAAACTCCGCCGCGACCTCGCGAATGATCGAGATGGACTCGGCTTCGAGCTGCTTGAGATGCGTGGAGAGAGAGCGGTTGAGTACGGCGGCGTTCATGTCTATGAGTGGGGCAATATGGCGAGCGTCGAGGTCGCGATGAACGAGGGGTTACGAAACTGAGGTTTACCGTAGCGGAACGGCGAATGGTCGAGATTGACGACGGCGCCACCGGCGGCCGACAGCACGGCATGGCCTGCGGCCGTGTCCCATTCCATGGTCGGGCCCAGGCGCGGATACAAGTCCGCTTCACCCGCGGCGACCAGGCAAAACTTGAGAGAGGAGCCAACCGAGACGAGATCGGCGACCTTCACTTTGGCGAGGTACTCATCCGTCTCCGGCGTGCGATGTGAACGGGAGGCGACCACGGTGAGCCCTTCCGCTGGCGGGGTGCGAACGCGCATTTCGGTGCGCGGTGCCTGCGTCTTGTCATCAGGAGACTGGTCGGTGCGAAACGCACGGCCAGTCGCCACGTCACCCGCGAACAACCGCGACTTCGCCGGCGCATACACCACGCCGAGCTGCGGCACACCGTCTCGGATGAGCGCGATGTTCACCGTGAAGTCGCCGCGTTTCTGGATGAATTCCTTGGTGCCGTCGAGCGGGTCTACCAGGAAATAGGTGCTGCCGATGCGAGGAATGTGTCCGGCGGCCACCTGTTCTTCGGCCACTACGGGGATGGAAGGCACTGCCACGGCCAGGCGCGCAATGATGATCGCCTCGGCAGCGGTATCCGCAGCCGTCACGGGCGATTCATCCTGCTTTGTTTGCACCTCGAACCCGCTGCGATAGATGTCGCAGGCGGCGCGGCCCGCTTCGATGGCAGCGGCGACCATTTCTTCTAGCAATTGACTGTCCGGCACGGCTACCCCGGACAGCAGTATACCGTCGGCCCCTCGGCGACAAGCCGCAGGGATTCATACTTCTTGGAAATTAACATATACCCCGCGGCCCGAATTCGGGCCGCGGGGTTTGGCACTTTGCCGGCGCGGGCGTAGCTACGCGCTGAGGCAGGCGGCAAAAACCGCGCTTTTTGCCGCCGGAAGCGAAGGCGTTGTCCGAAAAAAGCGCCGCAGGCGACTTTTTTCCAATAGACCTAGGAAGCGATATCGGCTTCCACTTCGATCGACAGCTTGACCTGCGGCTTGAAGCCGAAATTGGCCACGCCGTAGTCGACCCCGAAATCAGCGCGATTGAAGGTGCCGGAGGCATCCGCCCCGCAGACCTCTTTCTTGGTCATGGGGTGCTGCTTGCACAGGAACTGGTTGATCTTCAGCGTGACAGGCTTGGTAACGCCGTGGAGCGTCAGCTCACCCTGCACTTCCGTGGGGCTGTCGCCTTTGAAACTGGCGAGCTTGCCCTTGTAGGTGGCGGTCGGGTACTTGGCCACGTCGAACATGGCGGCGTCGCCCTTGGCATGCTCGTTCAGCTTGTCGTGCCCGAAATCGAGCGAGGCCATGTCGATGGTGATCTCGACGGTGCCGGCCTTCGCCTCCTTGTCGAAAACGATGGTCCCGGAGCTCGCGTTGAACTTGCCCCGCAGCACCGAGAGGCCACCCATGTGGTCGGCTTCAAAGCTGGGATACGTGTGCGCGGCGTTCACCTTGTAGGTGACGGGCGCGGCGAGCGCCGAGAGTGAAGTCAGCGTCAGTGCACTGGCGAGGAGAATGGCCTTCATCGTGTGTCCTTTCGATTGGGAACAGGTAAGAACGGGCGCATCCGCATGCGCATGGGGCCGTAGCCTACCGTCAGCGAGGCTTTACTATCCAGTGCTAGCTGAGCGACAAGGCTGCGGCAACTGCCTGGTGAATTACTTTGCCACCGTGCACGTTCAGCCCCGCGGCCAGCCCGGCGTCGCGCTTCAGGGCGTTTTCCCAACCATAGTCAGCCAGCGCGCGCACGTAGGGCAGCGTGGCGTTGGTGAGCGCAAACGTGGACGTGCGGGGGACGGCGCCCGGCATGTTCGCCACGCAATAGTGAATGACCCCATCCACTACAAATGTCGGATCGGCATGAGTGGTGGCGTGACTGGTCTCGAAACAGCCGCCCTGGTCGATGGCGATATCGACGAGCACGGCGCCGGACTTCATGCGCTTGACCATTGCGCGAGTGACGAGCTTCGGTGCCGCGGCACCCACCAGCAGCACCGCGCCAACCACGAGGTCCGCGTCGATCACCAGCCGTTCAATGGTCTCGGCGGTGGAATACGCGGTCTGCAACGCGCCGCCAAAAATCGAAGAAAGCTCGCGAAGGCGATCTACTGATCGATCCACCACGGTGACGTCCGACCGTAGCCCGACGGCCATTTCCGCGGCATGCGTTCCCGCGACACCGCCACCGAGGATCACCACCTTCGCAGGCGGAACACCGGGCACACCGCCCAGCAGCACTCCAAAGCCGCCCTGCGCCTTCTGCAGGCAACTGGCGCCCACCTGAATGGACATGCGCCCGGCGACTTCACTCATCGGCGTCAGCAGTGGCAGCGAGTTGTTTCGCCCGGTGACGGTCTCGTACGCAATGGCGGTGGCACCCGACTTCATGAGGCCCAACGCCTGTTCGCGATCCGCGGCGAGATGCAGGTAGGTGAAGAGCACCTGCCCAGGCCGGAGCATCGCGTACTCGACGGGCTGCGGCTCCTTCACCTTCACGATCATGTCCGTCGAGGCGAACACCTGGGCGGCGGTGCCGACGACCTTGGCGCCGCAGGTTTCGTAGTGCGCATCGTCGACGCCGATGCCGGCCCCAGCTCCGCTTTCCACGATGACCTCGTGCCCGGCCATCGTCAGCTCGCGCACGCCGGCGGGTACCAGTCCCACCCGATATTCGTGCACCTTGATCTCGCGGGGAACGCCGATTCGCATGAAACACTCCCGATGGCCGGACCCTGAAGTGGGCCGTTGTTGGTCAACGAGCTTACGAGCCGGCCTTGACGCCCCCTTGCGTGTTGGTCGCCAGCCGGGCGGCCGCGTGGCAGAATCTGCGGCCCCGAAGACCCTAAACGACGGAATCCTGCGCCTATGGACCTGGATCGCTACGATCGCGCCATCCTGAAGCTGCTCCAGCAGGATGCCCGGACCACCAACGCAAGCCTTGCGGAAAAGGTGAGCCTGTCGGAATCGGCGTGCCTGCGACGGGTGCGCGCGCTCGAGGAGTCCGGTCTCATCGAGGGCTACACGGCCATCCTGAATCAGCAAAAGGCGGGCTACCCGGTAAACGTCTTCGTGAACATCACGCTCGACCGCCAGGCGCAGGCGGGCCTCGAGGCGTTCGAGACAGCCGTGCGTAAGCTGCCCGAAGTGATGGAGTGCTACCTGATGACGGGAGACTTCGACTACCTGCTACGGGTTGTCGTGGCGGACCTCGCCGACTTCGAACGGCTGCACCAGCAGCTCACGCGTCTGCCCAGCGTGGCCCGAGTGCATTCGAGCTTCGCGGTACGCACGGTGACCCGCGCCACCGCGGTGCCTATGCGTTAGTTACGCCGGAGCGCGCACGTAACGGGGCAAGCTGTCGGCAAACTCACGGAGTGAGCGAATGCCGGTGGCCTCCGCCTGCACACACCACTCACGCAGCTGCTGAACCGCTCGCGCGTGGTTGGCATCGTTCCAGAGCTGCGTCAGGCGCTCACGGAATTCGTGAACGGTCTTCAGCTCTTTGTGACGCTCCAACAGTTCCTTAAGCGCGTTGCGGCCGTGATCGGCGAGCAATGCAGGGTGGCGAATCAGCAAGCGCGGCGCGCTGGCCGGAATGGCCCCTGCCGGCTCACGCGCGGCAAGCTCACGGCAAACAGGCTTCACGACGCGCCGCGCGTAATCGCGCAACACATGCATGCGATTCGTGAACAAGGCCTGCACCGTCTCGGTGTCGAGCGTGTTCTTCGGTTTGATGAAGTGCGGGCGTGGCGCCACCCGTTTCACCTTGGCGAGACCAACGGCGCTCAGCATCACGATTAACAGCCAGCCCATGTCGAATTCCCAGCGCTGCAGCGAGAAGCGTGCAGAC
>JBDTUL010000414.1:0-5820 GCA_040007735.1 Gammaproteobacteria bacterium
GCCGCGATCGGCAACTACGGCGACAACTCCTTGCTCTACTTTCACCAGTATCAGAACGCGCAGCCGGGCCAGCCGCTCTATGAAAAGGCTCGCCGCGGAACCAACCTCGCCGTGCCCGGCACGCCGTTCGATGCGCTGTTCGACCCGCTTCGCGACGACGTACGCCACAACCGACTGCCGCAAGTGTCGTGGATCGTCGCGCCGGAGGCGTTCTCGGAACACGGCAACTGGCCGGCCAACTACGGCGCCTGGTACATCTCCCAGGTGCTGGATGCGTTGACTGCGAATCCTGAAGTGTGGAGCAAGACCGCACTGTTCATCATGTACGACGAGAACGACGGCTTCTTCGATCACATGGTGCCGCCCACGCCGCCGCGCTCCGCGGCCGAGGGCGCCTCGACCGTCGATGCCCGCAACGAGATTTTCCCCGGCAGTCCCGGCAATGTCAGCGGTCCCTATGGCCTGGGCGTGCGCGTGCCCATGATCGTGGTCTCGCCCTGGAGCAAGGGCGGCTGGGTATGCTCGGAGGTTTTCGATCACACCTCGCTGATCCGCTTCCTCGAACGGCGCTTCGCTGCGCACAACCGCGGGCTGATCGAGACCAACATCACCGCATGGCGTCGCGCCGTTTGCGGCGATCTCACTTCCGCATTCAACTTCAGGACACCCAACGCGGCGCCGGTGGCCTTGCCGGATACCGAGCGCTACCTGCCGCCGAACCATGACAGGCACCCGGACTATGTTCCCCTTCCGCCCACCAAACAGTCTCTGCCCGCGCAGGAACGCGGACTGCGACGTGCCCGCGCATTGCCGTACGAGTTGCATGCGGAGGGAACGACGGATGCATCAGGCAATGCGTTCCGGATCGACTTCATCAACACCGGCAAGGCCGGAGCCTGTTTCCAGGTGCGCTCAGGCAACGCGTCGGAAGGGCCGTGGACTTACACGGTAGAAGCCGACAAGCGGCTCGCCAACTCCTGGAACCTCGCGCAGAGCCAGGGTAAGTACGACCTTTCCGTATTCGCACCCAACGGTTTCCTGCGCCAGTTCCGCGGCATCGTTTCGCGCAACGCCTTCGTAGACCTCGACGTCGACGTTCGCTATGACGTGGACGACTACGCTCTCGTCTTACGCATCACAAACCAGACGCACAAACCTTGCCGCGTGTTCATCTCGAGCGCTTACGACGACAGGTCAGTGGTGGAAGTGATGCCGCGCGGCCGCGGGCTCGAGAGGCGCTGGCCGCTGAAGTCCAGCTTCGGTTGGTACGACCTGACGATCCGCGCCGAAGCGGACGCCAGCTTCCTGCGACGCATGGCGGGCCATCTCGAGAATGAACGGGACAGCGTAAGTGACCCCGCATTGGGCGGCGTCGCCCGCGACGCGCACGCTCTGGCCGAGCCGCTCACCCAGGAGTGAGCGGCCTCAGCCGGCTCGAGTATCGAGCGGCGTGCCGCGACCCAGACGTTCCGCTGCGTCGAGGAATGCACGAGCCGCATACAGATCGTAGAGCGCCATGCCGACGGACTTGACGGCGGTGGTTCGCGTTGTATCCACGGTGCGCTTTCCCGACACGAGATCGGCAAGATGCACGATGTTCGCTTCCTGCAGCAGGCCGCGGGAGAGTGGCTCAGTGAGGTCACCAACCTCCAGTTGGGCCGCATCGGAATCCACGACCACGGTCTGCGCCAGTTGATAGACCAGGCCGGGGAATTCGATCATCGAGGGCTTGAATGAGCCGACACTGATGAAGTGTTTGTTCGCAAGCAGCGCCTGGTTCGCGGGAAGAACCGGTTCGCTCGATGTGGTTGCGGCGATGACTACCTGAGATTTGGTCAGCAGCTCCTGCACATCCGCACAGCGCGAGAAACGAACGGATGACACGTGAGGCGACACGCCGTTCACGAATCGCAGCGCCTTCTCATCCGACCGGGCAATGAAATACAACGTGTGAACCTTACGCACCGCGCAGGCAAAGATGGCCTGCCAGGTACCCTGAACACCGGTGCCAATGATGCCGACGCGATCCGTGTCCGGCGGCGTGGTGCACTTGAGCGCAACCCCGCCGACCGCGCCCGTGCGCTGTGCGGTTAGAGAGGCCGCATCCAGCACGGCGAGCGGCACGCCCGTGGCGCCGTCATTCAGGATCATCAGCCCATTCACGACCGGCACCCCACGAGCGGCGTTCGACGGCACGACCGACACGATCTTGGTGCCGAACGACCCTTCCCCGAATACGGGCATCGTCAGCAGGGTGTTGTCGCCAAAATCCAGATGCGCGCGCTGCGGGACCAGCGCTTTGCGCCCGGCGAAATCACGCAGGCCGGTCTCGATGGCGGTGACCAGCGTGGCCGGAGGAATCAGGTTCGAGAGGTCTTTGCCCGACAGGTAGCGCATCACGTAGCATGAGGTGCGGAAAACGACGGGAAGCGAGCCTAGGGCAATGGACATGAACAATCCAGCGAACCCACCCCCCGAGAGCCCCAATCGGGATGCCTCGATGTGGCTGTCGAGGCTCGAGCGCGGCCTGCGGGAAGACGAAGGCACCGCCCTGCGAGAGTGGCTGAAGACGCCCGCGAATGCCCACGCGATCATGGAATCGGCGCGCCTGCTGCACGTTCCGGACGCGATTTTCTTGCTGTCGCAGCTCGTTCCGCCCGTCGCCGAGCCGCCAAGGCCCAAGCCCGGGCAACGCGCGCTCCTCGTGTCGATGACGGCCGTGGCGCTCGTGAGCACGGTTCTCTTCTGCATCATGTTGCTGAGTGGCGAGACGGCGTCCGCCTATTTCAACCGCTGGCTCGAGAAGCCAGACACGGGCGGCACCAGAACCTACGCCACGGGCGTTGGGGAGAAGCAGGAAGTAAAGCTCGCGGACGGCAGCACCATCACTCTCAACACCGGCACACGCCTCAGCATCACTTACACGCCGCGCTCGCGAGATGTCTACCTCGCCTACGGGGAAGCCAGCTTCAATGTGGCAAACGGCAACGCCCTTCCGCTGCACGTGAGCGCGGGTCAGCGGCAGTTTCAGGCAGCGGGCAGCCGTTTCAACCTGCGCGCACTCACGCCGCAGACGGTGGAGCTCACCGTCATCGCAGGTCAACTCAAGTTGCTCTATGCGCCTCCGCATATGCCCGAGTCTCCGGCGCAGCGACGTGAAGAAGTCACTTACGGCGAAACCACTCTGTGTGCCCTCGAAACGGCAACCGTGGAGCCGGGCTTTCAATCCGTGAGCAACATTCAGGCGAGTGAGCTCGAAGCGCGGCTGGCCTGGCAGCAAGGGTTGCTGGTTTTCGATCAACGTGCCCTGGAAGACGTGATCGCCGAAGTGGAACGCTACACCACCACTCGTTTCGTGCTGGCCGACCAGGCACTGCGCAATGTTCGCATCAGCGGCCGGTTCCCGGCAGGGAACGTGAACAGCGTGCGGCACGCGTTGTACGAGAAGTTTCTGATAGGTTCAGGGAAGGATGCGCAGGGCCGTGTGGTGCTAAGGGCACGTCCGGCACTCTGAGGACGAATCAGGCTTCCGGCTTGGCGTTGACGGCGAAATGGCGTAGGGATTCGGGAACGAACGAGAGATCCGTTGCCTCGCGTACCGCGAGCCGAATCTGAGTTTCGAGCACATCCTCCGGCACGGGGTTCTGGTAGCCGACCAGGCACAGCAATAGCGCCGCGCCTCCGCCCACATTTCGCGTGCGCACCAGGCGGTAGGCCTTCACCACCAATGCCTCGGCCGCACCCGGCGTCATCATAGACGGGAGCAGCGGCTCGATCTGCCGCATCTCGTCCTGCGAAATCACCAGGTCATAGCGCCGCGCCAGCGCGGCGATCAAACCCGCGCTCTCCTCGCCTGTGCTCGTGGGAAGTATCGGCACCTTGAGATCGATGCGGCCCGGGCGCTTCAAATCCGCCTCGATGAGATCGGGCCGCGACGAGGCGAGTATCCACACCACCTTGCCGCGATTCGCCGTGTCCGACATCGCCTGCGCGATCATCGAATACAACCGCCCCGACAAGCCGCCGTCGCCGGAACCCGACTCGCGCCGGCCCAGCGTCTGGTCCGCTTCGTCGATGAACACGATGCAGCGGCCCAGCGCACGGATCAACCGAAAAATCTTCTCGAGATTGCCCTCGCTCGAGCCGATCCACTTCTCGCGAAAATTTTTCAGCTTCACGACCGGCACGCCCGCTTCACCGGCGAGGCATTCCACCAGGAACGTCTTTCCGGTACCGATAGGGCCGCACAGCAGGTAGCCCATCGGCAACGCCCGCAGGTCGTTGGCCTTCCAGAGCTGGATGTCCTGACGCAACCATTCCTTCAGCGAATCCTGGCCGTGGTAGTCGTTCAGCGTGCGCAGCGACTCGACATACTCGACCAGCCCGGGCGCATCGCGCTCGACCATCTCTTTCTTCAACACGGCGAGGTCGGAAGATTGCAGCACCTGCTTGCTGTGCGCCTGCACCTTCGTGAGTTGCTCGAGCGTGCTGACTGACACGCCCGCCATCGAACCGGCCAGCGCGGCGAGATCGGTGCTGGCGGGAATGGTTTGCGGAAACTGCTTCTGCAGCAGCCTCAACGCCGCCTGCAACTCTGAGACCGAGGGCAGCGGAATTCGCACGAGCGAAGACTGCGGCGCGAATGCGATGAGCGGCTCGACATCCGTGAGATTGTCCGCGATCAGCAGGCTTGCGAACGGCAACTGCGCAAACGGAGTGCCGGAGCCCCACTCACGCACGAGGCTGGTGAGGCTGCCGTGCTCGAAGCCGCTGCCATCGGCCGGCAGAAGCTGGTCTGCGCCGCGGATGATGACCGCCATCTGCACGTTGTCGCCACGCCCCACGGCACTGAGGTTGCCGAGGTATTTGGCATAGCGATTGATGAAACGGATGGCCTCGAGCGGCTGATTGGGCAGGCTGCGCATGGCCGAGGGCACCCATTCGGACAGCCGCTCGCCGCCCCGCTCGACAGTGAGGCCATTGCCGAGGTCAAAGGAAAAGATGATGCCGAAGCTTGCGAGCAACTCATCCTGGATGTAGCGCTCGATGTTGACCAGACGGCCGCCGAGCGCCAGCCGATCGTGGACGTTGCCATAGAGCATGAACTGGCCGGAGGCGCCGCTCTCGAAGCGGGCGGACAGCGCCGCGGCCCATTCCGGAACGCCTTCGGCTGGCAGCATTTCACAGACCCTTCGAGTGTGGGGGGCTTGTCGCAGGGAGCGGCGCGCACCGTGGGGGTCAGTCTAGCGTCGATTTCGACGGACTTGCGCTGAATTATCGTCGGGCCAGCGCGACGCTCAAGCGCGATTAAACGCCTTCGAGTCGCCCGGTGCTGTCGCCGCAACTTTCCGCGCCGGCATCGAACTTGTCCAGGATGCTCAACAGCAGGTTGCCGGTGGGCACCGTGCGGCTTGCGAACGCGAGATGGCGGTCGCCTTTCAGGCGACCCGATGCGCCACCGACCAGCACATGCGGCACGTCGTAGTGCAGATGCTGATTGGAGTTGCCCATGTTCGAGCCGTACAGAATCAGTGAGTGATCCAGCAGCGAGCCGTCTGCTTCCTTGATGTCCGCAAGCTTCTTGACGAGGTAACCCAGCATCTGCACGTGATAGCGGTTCAGGCGCGCGAACAGTGCGACGCGACCTGGGTCCTCCGCGTGATGCGAACCGCCGTGGAAACTGATGTCTGTGCCGCTCTCGGGATACGTGCGGCCGGTGAGATCGCGAGCATAGAGCACGGTGGCGACACGAGTGATATCCGCTTGAAGCGCCAACGCCAGCAGATCGTATTGAATCTGGATGTGTTCATGGAGGCCGAC
>JBDTUL010000415.1:0-5816 GCA_040007735.1 Gammaproteobacteria bacterium
GTCAAAGCCAACGCGGGAATCGTCGCAATGGCCGGCATCGCGCGAATCTGCCTCACCAGGTCGTAGCCTGTTCCGTTCGGCATGGCGATATCGCTGACCAGCACATGCGGTGTGGTGGTCTGGAGAATTTCCAGAGCATCACGCGCAGAGGCGGCCGGCATCACCTGCGCGCCGGCATGCCGTAGAGCGGTGCTGATGAGGTCCCGCGCGTCCTCATCGTCGTCCACCACCAGAATCATCAGTTGGCCGAGCACATCGGCTCGCGCTCCATCCATCAAGGGCTCCACCGGAGCAAGCGAAGGCTGCTCGGCCACGGCCCGCCCGCCCAACACGGGCATACGAACTGTGAAACTCGCGCCCTGACCCTCACCACCACTCTCTGCGACGACCGTGCCGCCATGCATCTCAGTGAGGTGACGCACGAGCGCCAGCCCAATGCCCAACCCGCCGTGCGTGCGCGACGCAGACGACGTGCCCTGACGAAAGCGCTCGAACACATGCGGCAGAAGGTCAGGTGCGATGCCCATGCCCGTATCCGTCACACGCAGCACGGCGTCCGAACCTTCCGCAGTGATTGACACCGTAATGCTTCCGCCCTTCGGCGTGAACTTCACCGAGTTCGTTAGCAGATTCCACACAACCTGCTGCAGCCGGTCCGGATCTCCTGAGATAGGCCCCACACGGGGATCGAGCTCGAGCGCTATAGAGAGCCCTTTCGCCTCGGCCGCCGGCTTCACCGCATCGGCGGCGCCGCGAATCACTGTCGCCAGATCCACGCGCCGCAGTTCGAGCCGCAAGTGGCCCGTCACCACGCGCGACATATCGAGCAGATCTTCGATGAGCTGTGCCTGCGCGCGCGTATTGCGCTCCACCACTTCGAGAGCGTGAGCATGCTGGGTTTCGTTCAGATTCCCCCCACGCAGCAGTCGCACCCAGCCGAAGATCGCATTCAGCGGGGTACGCAGCTCATGAGAAACCGTGGCGACGAATTCATCCTTGCTGCGACTGAGTGATTCCGCTTCTCGCCTGCCTTCCTGCTCGCGCTCGAGAATAGCGTGCCGCCGGCGTTCGGATTCGCGCCGCTCCGACGCATCACGGAACACCAGCACGATGCCGACCAGTCCACCGTCCGCTGCGCGAATGGGCGCCGCACTGTCTTCGATAGGTGTTTCACGGCCATCGCGGGCCAGGAGCAACGTGTGATTCGCAAGGCCGACGATGCGGCCTTCGCGAAACACCTTGCTCACCGGGTTCTCCACGCGGTGACGGTTTTCTTCCTGGATGATGTTGAACACGGTTTCGATCGGCTGGCCGATGGCGCTTGCCTCGCTCCAGCCAGTGAGCGCCTGCGCCACCGGATTCAACATGTTGACGTGCCCCGCCGGGTCCGTGGTGATGACGGCATCACCAATACTTCGCAGCGTCACGGCGAGGCGGGCTTCATCCTTTTCGCTCGCGGAGCGCGCAATCCGCTCCGCATACAAAGCCTGATCGCGCTCGCGAATGCGCGAATCCAGGATGTACGCCGCGTCGTGCAGGCCATTCGCGAGCTCCTCCGCTTCCACGATTCGCGAGGGCGCGATCACAACCTGTTCGCCGCGCGCCAGCGCACGCGCAGCCGTTGCAGCGGACACCAGCGCGCGAACCATGAATGAACTCAGCACCAGCGCAGACACGACGCCAAGGGTGAGAATCAGCGCACCAACCAGCCCGAGCGCCCACATGGACCGAACGATGGGCCGCTCCATGTCCGCGGCCGGAATTCCAATGCCCACGGTCCAGCCCGTGACGGGCGAGCGGCTCATCGACGAGTAGGCGGGCGTGCCTTCCATCATCATGGAACGCCAGCTGCCTTCGCTCATGCGAGCGGCGGCGGCCTGATAGTCCGTGCTGGGCGGCTTGCCGACGAACTCCGCTTCACCTCGCGTGCGCGCCATCAGCTTCGGCGAGCCATCGACGAGCGCGATGACACCGTTCGGTGGAACGCTCTGGCGACGAAGGATGTCGCTCAGGCTGCTGCTGCGAATTTGCGCGGCCAGCACAGCCCGCACGTCGCCGGAACGCACGACCGGCACGGCGACCACGAAGAAGTAGCCGCCAGTCGTTGCATCCTGAAAAAGGTTGGAGACCGCCGGACGCTTGCTCTGAAGAACGGTGCGCACCCAATCCGCGGTGGTGAAGGAAGGTTTGTCTTCCGGTCCCAGCGCGGTGTCGGCCATGACCGCACCGGAGGGATGCACTAGCAGAACGGCGTACCAGCCAGGCTGCGTCGGCACGAGGCGCAGCGCCACTGCGTTGAACTGCGCCCGATCGGGCTCATCGAGCAGCTCCGTTGCCGCGAGTGCCTGAAGCGCCGCCCGCACACTTTCAACGTGCTGATCGATTGCCACGGAAACCGCACGCGCGGTTTCGACGTTGCGACGTTCGACCATGCTCCGCTGCTCACCGGACGACCGCGCAATGAGAATGCCGGCGAACACGCCGAGTGGCACAGTGGTAGTCAGTACGAGGAGCGCGAGAATCGCTCTGAGTCGCAGCTTGCCGGGTCGCACGCGTAAAGCCTTTCGGGGGTCAGGGCCGCGTACGTCTTTCGAGGCGCGCAGGCAGCGGCGCAGTGTATCTGGCCGACAAAATCAGTGTATACGGGATTTGGCGCAAGGGAATGGAGTTGCTGTCGACGCTTCCGCGCGGCACCGGCGCGCTCGGGTTCTATGAGAAGCCCGAAGAACGCACGCCTATCCGCTCTATACGCGTGGCAGAAGACGTGCCCGAGAGCGAGCGAACGCCGCTGGAAGTGATTCGCACCGATACGCCAACGTTCGCCGCGTTAGTGGAAGCCCGGCGCAACCGCGGCGATGAGTGGTTCAAGTACAAAGCGGGGCACGTCGATGTGTGCAACGTGCCGGTGCCAGTGCGGGCTAAGTAATTGGAAAAAAGTCGCCTGCGGCCTGCGCGGCCCGGCGTTTTTTCGGACGTCAGCTTCGTTTCCGGCGGCAAAAAGCGTGGCCTAGTCTATTTAAGAAAGGGCCACCTGCCTCAGCGCGTAGCTACGCCCGGGCGGCAAGTCCGACGCTGCTAGTCAGGGCTTCGCGTGGTCATGGCGGCGGTCTCTCGGCGACGGCTGCTCGTGCATCTGGCGACGCTCACGCATGCGCTCGAGCATGCGCTCCCGCTGATCCGGGGTAGCGTTCTCCCAGCGCTCGCGCAGCAGCTTGCGCCGCTCAGGAGGCATGTTCTTGAACTTGCGGAAGTTGCCGCGAACGTTTTCCTGCTGCTCGGGCGGCAGCGCGCGGAACCTGTCCCAGCGCTGACGCATCTGCTGACGATTGTCCGGGGGCAGCTCGCGCCAGCGCTGAAATCGCTGTTTGGCCTTCGAGCGCTGATCGGGCGACATGGAAAGCCACCGCTCGCTGCCGCGAACCAGTGTTTGCCGACGCTCCTGGGGCAACGTGTTCCAGTCTGCACGATAGCGTTCGAGCACTCGCTGCTGGTCGGGCGACAAGCTCGACCACTCCGCGCCCTGTGCCGGGCTCGTCGCAGCCTGCTGCGCAAACGCGGGCACGGCGAGGCCCGCACCCGCGAGCAGCAGGCACACGAGCGAGGTCGAACGCACGTTACTCATTCTTTCTTCACCTCGGGCGCTGCGGGTCCGGCGGTCCGGGCCTTTGCGGCCTTCGCGATATCGGCCTGGGAGAGATACTCCAGCCAGTCTTCATCTTCCGTCGCTGAGTCCACACCGCCCAGGAATTCCAGCATCTCATCGTCCACTTCCGGAATCGCAGCGGCCTCGTCCGCGGTGCTGGACGCCGTTGTGTTCTGGCCTGCCGCGGGCTTGGCAACAGTCGCACTCGGCGCGGCGTGCTGAGAGGCCGTTGTCTTGGCGGCACTCTTCACCTCATCCGCATGCCCGGCGGGGATGAGCCCGGCCAGCAGGGTGACCCAGCAGGCGCGCCGATCAAAGCTCAACCCGACGTCCCATCGCCATCGTCGCTCTGCGCGGCGGCCCACTCATAGAAGCGGTTGTCCTCGCCTTCGATGAGATCGAGCCCTTCGGTATCCGCCAGCAGCTCGATGTCCTCGTAGGCAGACTGGCCACCATCGCTCACTGGAAACGAGCGCTCGGCGCCGTGATGCGTGGTGAGCACCAGTGCCACCACAGCCGCCGCGGCCAATGCGCCCGTCGCCGGCATGAAGACGGGGTAACGCCAGAACGATCGGGGACGCGAAGCGATTTCTTCCAACGCGGCATGTCGCGCCTGATTCAGACGCGAGCGGACTCGCGCATCCACGCGTGTGACGCTCTCTTCGAGCACAGCTTGCGTGCGTCGCTCGAACTCGGTGGGCGACTCCGACGGGCTCATTTTGTTATCCGCACTCATGAGGACCAGAACTCCCCCAGCTGCCCGCGCAGGGCCTGCAGGGCACGGAAGTAATGTGTCTTGACGCTGCCTTCAGAGCAACCCATTGCCGCGGCCGTGTCCGCCACGTCGAGCCCTTCGAGGCTGCGCAGCAGGAAAGCCTGGCGCTGCCGGTTGGGCAAGGCCTGCAGGGCTTTTTCCAGCGCCTGCATCGTCTCGTCCAGCTCGAGGCGGCGGACGGGTTGCAGATCGGGGCTGGGGGCCGACTCCACCGGGTCCGGCATCTCGTCGTCTTCTTCGCCGCGGCGGAAGGGCATCCACGCCATGACCCGGCTGCGGACCATGCGCCGGCGCTGCACGTCCCGGATGCGGTTCTCGAGAATGCGATAGAACAACGGCTTCCATTCGTCCGCCGGGCGCGCGCCGTAGGCGCGGGCCAGCTGCAGCATGGCGTCCTGGACGGCATCCAGTGCATCGTCTTCGTGGCGAAGCGCGATCTGCGCAATCTTGAATGCCTTCAGCTCGACGCTCGCCAGGAACTGGTTGAGCGCGCTGGACGCGGCTTTGGAGCGGGAGTCGGGCAGGTCCACGTCGCCGGGTGATGCAGCGGGCATGCTATAAACGGGCGCGAGCGTAGCAAACGCGGACATGGCGTGTATGAACGCCGTCATCGGGGCCCGGTTGACTGCCCCACCCCATAAGCCACTCATTAGACAGATTCAGCCCTCCCAGCCGGGCGCAAACTCATGACCGCCGCCGTCCTGCGCATTGCCCTCGACATGCCCATGCGCCGGCTGTTCGATTATTTGCCCGCGGAAGGCGTAAATCCCGCCGCCGTCGAGATCGGCCAGCGCGTCCGGGTGCCGTTCGGACGGCAGCAGCTCATCGGCCTGGTGATGGAGCACGCAGCGTCCTCAGAACTGCCGGCGGCGCGGCTCAAGTCGGTGCTGGATGTGCTGGATGTGGTGCCGCTGCTCGACAGGCCAGCCCTGGAACTGCTGCGCTGGGCGGCCGACTACTATCACCACCCCATCGGCGAAGTCATCGCCACGGCTATTCCGAAAGCGCTGCGCGCGGGCGCGTCCACCGTGGCCATCGAGCAGGTGTGGTCACCCACGGCCGAAGGGGCGGAAGCTTTCGCGGGCGGTGAACCCCGACGCGCTCCCAAGCAAAAACAGCTGCTGGCGCATCTGGTCGAGCAGAAACGTGTCAGTGCTTCGCACCTCGCGAGTTTCATGGAGGACTGGCACTCCGCCGCGCGCGCCTTGGCAAGGCGCGGATGGGCTGCGTCAGCGGAGCAAGCGATCGAACGCGTCAGCCCGGCGGCTGACCTCCCGAATGCTCATGATCGCGAGTCGAATCGCTCCGGCCCCCTCGAGCTCGCCCCCGAGCAACACGAAGCCGTTGAGAAGATCAGCGAGTCGATCGGGCGGTTCGGTGCATTCGTTCTGCACGGCA
>JBDTUL010000416.1:0-5807 GCA_040007735.1 Gammaproteobacteria bacterium
CGGGATATAGGAGCCGACAAATGCACCCGTCATATCTGCCAGAGACGGGTCCGGAGCACCAATCAGAAGCTCTGCATCCGTGATGTTGCCCCGAGAATCCCGGGCGAGCTTCAGCAGGTTCTGACGCTCCATCTGCAAAGCGACCGTCTGCAGGGTGCGCAGGGTGCGGTTTGAATTCGTAGTGCCGCGCCGGTAGTGAGCGTGCGCAAGGAGCCAGCTCACGAGGCCGCCGAATGCGGTGCCGATAAGAACGGCAGGCCAGTACATTGCCATGGTTGTTCGCCCCCGAAACACGCTGCTTCCGATGGGCAGGAGTGTAAGCGGCAGAGCAGCACCGAAAATGAGACCTGGTTGGTTCCTCGCGCAACTCAATCTCAGGTGTTGGCACATTCCTGAGGCGATCTCGTCGCATTTCAACTACGACGGCGCGATTCACCTGTCACGACCGCCGCCGGCGTGAGGGTCGTGACAGGCAACTGCTTCTAAGGAGTCTCGCCCAGCATATTCAATTGATGAGGGCCGTCTGCTGCGGCCGCCCTCGCTACGACGTCTATTACTCGGACAGATTCCTACAATTTGAGCCGGCGCGCCTGCTTTCCGCCCGCCAGGTTCAGCTTGCTCTCGTCGATGGGCTCGCCGGCCTTCACGACCAGCAGAATCGACTTCGCATTCTCGATGTTCGCGGCAGGGTCAGCGCTGAGCAGTACCAGGTCTGCGAGTTTCCCCGGCTCGATCGAACCCATCCTGTCCGCCTTACCCAGCAGCACCGCGCTGTTGTGAGTGGCGATCTTGATGGTATCGAGAGGGGAAATGCCCGCCGCGACCAGCAATTCGAGCTCGCGTTGGGTGGCCGCTCCGCTGCTCTGATCCGTGCCGCAGGCGACTACGCCGCCCGCCGCATGAATCTTCCGCACATTTTCCTGGGCGACCGGCGTCATCAGCTTCATCCATTGCGTCCACATGCGCTTCTGGAACTCGGCGCGGGTCTGCGTCTTCAGCTTCTCGCGGGCCGCCGGGCTGAATGAGGCCACGTACAGCGGCTGGTCCAGGTATTCCGGATGCTCGGCCAATCGACTGTAGTTCTCGCCGATCGTGAGCGTGCTGGCGAATGGCATTTTCTTGGCGGCCATCAGCTTCACGAACGAATCGCTCACCGGGCCCTGGATGACCGGGTGCGCAAGGCTATCCGTGCCGGCATAGATGGCATCCAGCGCGCGCAATTCGCTCGAGACGTGGACCGTGCTGCGAATGCCGTGCTGGTTGTAGTACCTGATGATCTTTTCCATCAAGTCGTTGGGCAGCAACGTGATCATCGGCCGCGCGCCCCAGCCTTCCTCCTCGAGCGTCAGTTTCACGATGTCCGGCTGCTGCTCGGCGATGTGCTTGTCGAGCAGCGGCTTGTCTTTCTCGAAGTCGTCGACGTTGATGGCCATGTTGGTGCCATGGCTGCCCGGGTAGGTGACGAGATTGCCCGTGGCGAAGACATGCGGGGCGAGAATCTTGCCGGCACGCTCGTCCGCTCGCAGCGGCAGAATGATGTCCGCCTTGTTGCCCGCGTCGAATACTGTCGTGACGCCTGCATAGAGGAAGCTTGCGAGCGCGCGCGCCGCGTCTTCCTTGGTGCCATCGTCCGCACCGCGCAGGTGGATGTGAACATCGAACAGGCCGGGTATCAGGAACTTGCCGCGCCCATCGATGTGCCGACCTTTCTGGCCGAGCGCCACCGCGGTTGGTGTAACCAGCGTGATAGTGTCGTGTTCCACGGCAACGGTCATGTCGGCCTGGGCGGGCCGGCCGGTGCCGTCGATGAGCGTGACATGATCGATGTAGAGCGATTCGGCGAACGCCGCGCCGGGAAGCAGGCACGCGAGCGCCAGCGCCCCGGTCAGGTTTCTCAGTTTCATCATTTATCTCCCTTCACGACGGCGCCGGCGCGCATGACGAAGCCGACGTTCAGCACGGCGTGGATGTCATCGAGCGGGCTCTTGTCCATGGCAATGATATCGGCGGCCATGCCGGGAGCGAGTTTGCCAACAGTGTCGGCGAGGCCTGCGGCAGTGGCTGCGTTGACCGTGCCGGTCATCAGCGCCTCCATCGGCGTGAAGCCCTGCCCAACGTAGTCCACCATTTCATACGCGTTCTGGCCGTGGGGTACGAGCGGCGCATCGGTGCCCAGCGCGACCTGTGTTCCCACCCTGTGCGCCAGGTTCACGAGCTTGCGCGGCTGCGTGCCGAGCTTCAGCACCTTGGCCATGGAGACCGGCGGCAGATCCTTGAGTGGGCCTGCCATCAGCTTCTCGGGCGTGTCGCCGACGAACGTGATGGTCGCAACCGTGGGGACGAGCCAGATTCCCTTCGCTTTCATCGTGCGCAGAGTGGCTTCGTCGGCCCACATGCCGTGTTCGATAGAGTCGAAGTTGGCGCGGATGCAGGCGTCGATGGCTTCCTTCGCATGCGCATGTGCGGTGACCTTGCGGCCGAGGGCGTGGGCCGTGTCCGCGATCGCTTTCAACTCCTCGTCCGTGAACTGCTGGCCGGTGCCGGAGTTCGACGCGTCGAGCGTGCCGCCGCTCGCCATCACCTTGATGACATCGGCGCCGCGTTTGATGGCGGCGCGCACGACCTTGCGGCAATCATCCGCACCATCGCAGATGCCGGCGCGAGGCAGGGCATCCATGATTTCCTGCCGCAGGCCGTGATTGTCCGCATGGCCGTTGGTGGGACTGATCGGGTCGCCGGAGGCGATGATGCGTGGACCGGTGACGATGCCGTCCGCGATAGCGTCGCGCAGCGCAAAGATGGTGTATCCGGTCGAGCCCAGATCCCGAACGGTGGTGAAGCCGCCCATCAGTGTCTGGGTAGCGGCCTTGTAGGCAACGAGAGAGAAATAGGCTTCAGGCTTGCGCAGCGTCATGTCCCTGCCGCCGCGATCGCTGAAGCTGCTCAGATGCACGTGCAAATCCAGGAACCCCGGCATCACGAACTGGTTTTCGAGATTCACTATCTTGGTGTCGGCGGGCAGTGAGAGCGATGCGGCGTCGAGATAGCCGGGACGAATGTCTTTGACCATGCCGTCTTGCACCACGACCGTTGCCTTCGACAGCGGCACTTGCCCGGGAACACTCAATAGAGTGCCTGCGTGAATGATGGAAGGAGCCGCAGGTGCGGCGGACACCGGCAGCGGTGTCAGTGCAGCGAGCGCGGATGTTGCCGCGGCCAGTGCGGCCCAGAGTCTTGCGATGCCCATTTTCGATTTCTCCCGATTCGTCGCGATAACGCCACTGATTCAAGCTTCACATCTAAAGCATCTCACGATAGTATGATTGTGCATATATCGTCGCAAGCCATACGAAATGGCGGCGGCGGAAGCCGCAGGCGACAGGGGGTGTCGCGCGGTCAGCCAATGCGTCTTTACAACGCAAGGTCTAAAAGAGATACAACATGCACTCAGCCAGAGCGTTTCGCGGTTCGACCCCGTTCATTGCACTTCTACTGGGCATGCCGCTGGTCCAGGCCGCGCCCGGGCAACCCATTCGTCTCGCCGAGGCAACGGATGCGCCGGTCGAGACCAGTCTCGAAGAGGTGGTCGTCACCTCGCGTAAGCGCGGCGAAGAGCGCTTGCAGGATGTTCCTACGGCCATCAGCGCGTTCGGCTCGGAAACGCTGGAAAAAATGGGCGTTACGGACTTCAAGGACTTCGCCTACCAGGTGCCGGGCCTCACGTTCAACGACACTGGCCCAGGTGAGAAACGTTACATTCTGCGTGGAGTGCAATCCGCCGGCCAGGAGCAGGTGGCGGTGTACTACGATGAAATCCCCGCGCCGGGCATCCAGAGCAGCAGCGGTGACAGCGGCTCGCAGACCACGGATTTCCAGCTGTACGACATGGAACGCATCGAGGTGCTGAAGGGCCCGCAGGGCACCACCTTCGGCGCCAACTCGCAGACGGGCGCGGTGCGCTTCATCGCGAACAAGCCGGATCTGAAAGAGGTGTCCGGTTCGGTGAAGCTGGGCGCGAACACGATGTCCCACGGCGACAACGGCGACAGCCTCTATGGCTCGTTCAACATGCCGCTGATCACGGACAAGCTCGGCATTCGCCTCGTTGGCTACTACGACAAGAACGGCGGCTACATCGACAACGTGCGCCTCAAGACCAACAACATCAACTGGTCGAAGACCACCGGCGGCCGCATCCTGATGCGCTACCAGCCCACCGAGTCCGCGACCCTCGATGCGATGGTCTGGTCGCAGAAGCGTGATACGGGCGGTGCCAGCAGCTATCACCCGTATGACACGTTCCACCTGACGGGCAACACGAGCGACCCGGCGTTCAAGGACCGTGTGCCGACCTACGCCTTCTTCGACACCGGCGAGTTCCAGGATGGGGACTACGTTCAGACCCAGCGGCCGGACCAGCAGACCATGGGCAGCCTTACCTGGACCCAGAATCTGAGCTTCGCCACGCTGACGGCGACGGGCTCCATCTACAAGCGCGATTTCGGCTTCTTCCGCGACAACACGTGGTCGATCATCTCGCTGAATGTCGGGCCTGCGGGCGCCACGTGTCTGAACGGCCAGCCCTGCCTGCGCCCCGATCTGTTTCCGGAGCTCACGGACCAGACGCAGGACATCACGCAGAAGTCGGCGGAGATCCGCCTGAACTCCTCAGGCGACGGCCCGTTCCAGTACCTCGCGGGCTTCTTCTATCGGGATCGCGATTCGGGCTTCCGCAGCGTTTCGCCCATCGTCGGGGCGGATGGCAAGGCATTGCCCATCACGACCCCGCCGCCGGGGTTTTCCACCGCGGTGGGCGCGGGCATCGACGGTTGCTCGCCCTGCGCGCTGGCCCGCTTCAACACCCGCACCATCAAGGAAAACGCGGTGTTCGGCGAGGCGAGCTACAAGCTCTTCGAGAAGTTCGAGCTGATGGCAGGCCTGCGCCGCTTCGAGGCCGAGCAGGATGACGACGGCTTCTACCTGTTCAACTTCCCGTTGCTGCCGCCCATCGGGGCGCTGCCGCCGAATGACCAGCGCCACTTCAAGGAAGACCGCCTGATCAAGAAGTTCCAGCTCTCGTACCGGCCGATGAAGGACCTCACGATCTTCGCATTGGCTTCGCAGGGCTTTCGCCTCGGCGGCACCAACCAGGCGACCGTGCCGACCGTTCCGCTCGGCTATGAGGCGGATTCGCTGTGGAACTACGAGCTGGGCCTGAAATCCTCGTGGTTCGAGCGCCGGCTCACGATCAACACCGGTGTGTTCGTCATCGACTGGAGCAACATCCAGGTGTCGGGGCGCGACCCGAGTGGCGCGTTCGCGTTTATCGGCAATGCCGGGGCGGCGCGGGTGGAAGGCCTCGAGTTCGAGGTGTTCGCAGCTCCGGTGCGCGGGCTGGATCTGTCGGCTGGCTTCAGCGTGTTGCCGAAGAAAGAGCTTACGGAAGACCAGGTGAATTCAACCGTCGCGGCGCCGGGGCGCAAGGGTGACAACCTGCCGCGCATTCCGAAGTGGACGGCGGACTTCTCGGCGCAATACACGCATGGCCTGCCGGCGTTCCCCGAGTGGGCGGGCTGGGCGCGCGTGGACTGGGCGTATCACGGCAAGTCGAATACCGAGTTGCGCGGGCCGCTGGTTGCCACGAACCGCATTCAGCGCGACTACGAGATCACGAACCTCAGGATCGGTACGAGCAACCAAGAGAAGGGACTCGACGTTGCGTTCTATGTGAGCAACATTTTCGACGTGCAGGGTGATGTGTTTCTCATCGCCGCCACGGCGACCCCGACGGTGAAGTACACGAACAC
>JBDTUL010000417.1:0-5774 GCA_040007735.1 Gammaproteobacteria bacterium
CGGCTTCGGCGCGGGCTTTCTGTTCGGCAACAGCCTTTTTCTCGGCAGCCTCGCGCTCCTGTACCTGTTGCTGCTCCTCCGCCTTGCGCTTGACTTCGACCTTCTGCCTGGCTTCGGCCTCTTCCTTCTCCCGCGCCTGCGTCTCTTCCGGCGTTGGCGACGGGGGACCGACGTCCTCCACCGGCGCAGGCGGCTCCGGCTCGGGCGCCGGGGCAGGCTCGGGTTCGGGCGCCGGAGGCGTGGGCTTCTCCACCTTCGCTGGCGTCGTTTTCACGGACTTCGAGTCTACAATCGAGCCTTCGATCGCAAGCGTCGGCGCGGGCACGGGCGGCTTCTGCTTGTAGCTGTAGAAGCCATAAGCCAGGGCCCCGACCACGCCAGCGTGCAGCAGCACCGACTGCGTCAATGAAATCCAGCGATCGCTCTTGCGTTCGACCATCGTCTAGCACCTGCCGTGCCCGTCAGCCCTTGTCGGTGGCGGGCCCGGCGGGCTTGCGCTCATCGAGGGGGTCCGTAATGAATCCGACCTTCTTCGCCCCGGACCGCTGCAGGATGACCATGGCATCGACCACGCGGCCGTAGCGGTTGGCCTCGTCCGCCTTGACCAGCACAGGCCGATCGGGCGCGCGCCTTAGCGCGGCCGTCACCCGGGCGCTGACGATCTCCTCGTCCAGCGGCGCCGTGGGCGAACCGCCTACGTTCAGGTATAGCTGGCCTTCTTTGTCGATCGAGAGCACCAAAGGTTCCTGGGCTTCGGGCGGGAGCGCCTCGGCGCCCGCTTTCGGCAGATCCACCTTGATTCCCTGGGCAAGCATCGGCGCGGTCACCATGAAAATGATGAGCAGCACGAGCATCACGTCGATGTACGGAACGACGTTGATCTCTCCCATCAGACGCCGGCCGCGTGAGAGTTGGGCCATAGCTCAGTTTCCTTGCATGGCGGCGGCGGGCGCACCCACATGAGCCGCGCTTCCGCGGGAGGCGTGCCGCTGCAGAATGGTTGAAAACTCTTCGACGAACGCCTCGTAGCGCACCTCGAGGCGACCCACCTGGTCCGCAAAGCGATTGAACGCTACCACCGCGGGGATGGCGGCAAACAGGCCGATGGCCGTGGCGATGAGCGCTTCGGAAATGCCCGGCGCCACCATCGCAAGCGTGGCCTGCTGAACGTTTCCGAGGCCCGTGAAGGCATTCATGATGCCCCACACCGTGCCGAACAAACCCACATAGGGGCTGGTGGATCCGACCGTCGCAAGCGTTGCGAGACTGTGCTCGAGCCGGTCGATCTCTTTGAGGTTCGCGACGCGCATCGCGCGCCGCGAGCCTTCGAGAAGCTGGTCCGCCGGAATGCCACCTTGCTGGCGAAGCCGGGCGAACTCGCGGAAGCCGAACTCGAAAATGCTGGACATGCCGACCGCGCCGCCGCGCGATTCGATGCCGCGATAGAGTTGCGACAGATCCCCGCCCGACCAGAAGTTCTGCTCGAACGAATCCGCCTCGCGCCGGGCGCGGTTGATGACCAGGCGCTTCCTGAAAATGATCGCCCACGACATCATCGAGGCGAGGATCAGGATGGCGATCACGATCTGCACCGGGACCGTGGCCTCCGCGATCAGCCGGATGACCGATAACTGTGGATTCATGTCTGGTGGGCTCCTTCAAGGGCGATGGGTTCTCCCAACGCTCCCGTCAACGCATGGGTTAACGAGGCGGGGATGCGTTTCGGTCGAAATGACTGTGCATCCAGGCACGCCACACGCACCGACGCTTCAACAATGGTTTCCTCGCCGCGCAGGATCTTCTGCTTGAAGCGCATGCACGCCGCGCCATCCGGCTGGAACTCGCAGTACACATCCAACGCGTCGTCGAGGCGCGCGGGCCGACGGTAATCGATCGAAAGGCTCGCGACTACGAAGATGACTCCTGGGTCCTTCGCGAGCTGCGTCTGCACGAAGCCGAGCGAGCGCAACCATTCCGTTCGGGCGCGCTCGAGATACTTCAGATAGTTCGCGTAGTAGACCACGCCGCCGCCGTCCGTATCTTCCCAGTAGACGCGCGCGGGCCAGGAAAAGATGGCAGAACCGGAGACAGGCACTACTTGCCGTCCTCGAACAGCGGCAGGCTCGCCGCGGGGCGCTCGGGCGCTTTCAGCCCGAAATGCTGGTACGCCGTGCGCGTGGCCACACGCCCGCGAGCGGTGCGCATGACGAAACCCTGCTGGATGAGAAAGGGCTCGACCACATCTTCCAGCGTGCCGCGCTCTTCACCGACGGCGGCCGCGATGCTCTCGATGCCGACAGGCCCGCCCTCGAACTTGTCGATGATGGCGAGCAGGAATTTCCGGTCCAGCGTATCGAAGCCCTGCGGGTCGACTTCCAGCATGTCCAGCGCAGCGCTCGCGACACTATCATTGATGCTGCCGTCGGCCTTCACCTGCGCGTAGTCGCGCACGCGGCGAAGCAGCCGGTTCGCGATGCGCGGCGTGCCACGCGAGCGCTGCGCGATGCGCCTTGCGCCACCCACATCGATGGGCACTTCCAGAATGCCGGAGGAGCGCGTGACGATGCGCTCGAGATCGTCCACGCCGTAAAACTCCAACCGCTGCACGATGCCAAAGCGGTCGCGCAGAGGTGAGGTGAGAAGCCCAGCGCGCGTGGTAGCGCCTATCAGCGTGAACGGCGGCAAGCTCAGTTTGATGGAGCGGGCACCGGGGCCTTCGCCGATCATGATGTCGAGCTGATAATCCTCGAGCGCGGGATACAGCACTTCCTCGACGATAGGCGTGAGGCGATGGATCTCGTCCACGAACAGCACGTCGCGCGGCTGCAGGTTCGTCAAGATCGCAGCGAGGTCGCCCGGCCGCTCCAGCACCGGGCCCGAAGTCTGCTTCATGGTGACGCCGAGTTCGTTCGCGATGATGTGCGCGAGCGTCGTCTTGCCCAGGCCCGGCGGCCCGAAGATCAGCACGTGATCGAGCGCTTCGCTGCGCTGGCGCGCGGCACTCACGAAGATCTCCAGCTGCCTTTTTACCGGCGCCTGGCCGATGTAGTCGTTGAGCGTGCGCGGACGAATAGCGCGATCGACGGCATCGTCTTCGCCGCTCGCTACTGCCGTCACAATGCGTTCCGCTTCCACTACCGTTGCATCTCCCGAAGCCGTCTCATTCCTTCGCGGCGCTCTGCAGCGCGCGACGGATCAATTCCTCGGTGGAGTGTGTACCGGGACCGGCCGCCTTGAGCAAGCGCGTTGCTTCAGCGGGGCGATAGCCCAGCGCGACCAGCGCGCCGAACGCTTCGGCCTCCGGGCTGGCCCCCAGGGGAACCACCGTGGCACCCGGTTCACTGCTCGAGGGAACGAGCCGATCCTTCATTTCTATCAACAGGCGCTCGGCGGTCTTGCGCCCGATGCCGGGCACGCGAATGAGCGAGGCGACATCCTGGTTCTGCACGCAAAGCGCGAAAGCTTCGACGCTGATGCCCGAAAGCAGTGCGAGCGCGATTTTCGGCCCGATGCCGGACACTTTCAGCACGCTGCGGAACAGCCGGCGCTCGTCTTCGGTGGCGAAACCATAGAGAAGCTGCGCGTCCTCACGCACCACGAAGTGGGTGAGCAATTTCACTTCCTGTCCCACCGCGGGCAGGTGAAAGAACGTGGACATCGGCGCTTCGAGCTCATACCCGAGCCCGCCCACTTCCACGGTGAGCTGCGGCGGAGACTTCGAGCTGATGCGGCCGCGAAGCGAGCCGATCATCGTGCGCGGCTCGGTGCAACCGTACGCACGGCCACCCTGACGGCGAGACTCTCTGCGATGGCCAGCGCGTGGCGCGAATGGGCGTGACAAACGGCAACGGCGAGCGCATCCGCCGCGTCTGCAGTAATGCGACCTTCCACGCTCAACAGGGTGCGCACCATGTGCGCCACCTGCGCTTTCTCCGCCGCGCCAAAGCCGACCACGGCCAGCTTGATGGCGCGCGGCGCGTATTCGAACACGGGCGTGGTGGCCGGAACGGCGCACAGCGCAGCCCCACGGGCATGCCCGAGCTTCAATGCGCTATCCACGTTCTTGTTCACGAACACTCGTTCAACGGCCACTTCATTCGGCTGGTACTGGTCGATGAGCGCCGTCACCGCTTCAAAGATGAAGCGCAGGCGCTCGCTGAGCGTGCTGCCGGCCGCAGCGATGCAGCCATGCGTAATCTGTTTGCTGTTCTGTCCGCCGCATTCCACAACGGCATAGCCCGTGCGCCGCGAACCGGGGTCGAGCCCCAGGATGCGAACGCGCGCAAGTTGAACCAGGCGTGCCACCGGGGTTGCGCGCGGCACGCCGCCGGCCACAGTGCCCGCGGATGCAGCCGCATCCGGATCAAACGCGCGCCAGGACCTCGTCCGGTATCTCGGCATTCGAGTAGACGTCCTGCACGTCGTTCATATCTTCGAGCGTTTCGAGGAGCTGCACCATCGACACTGCGTCCTCATCGTTGAGGTCCAGGGTGCTCGAGGCGCGCTGCGTGATTTCCCCTGCGGCGGGGGCGAGGCCATCGGCCATGAGCCGAGCCCTCACAGTCTGGAAATCGAGCGGATCGGTCAGCACTTCCAGCGAGCCGTCCGTATTCGGCAGCACATCTTCAGCGCCCGCATCGAGCGCCGCCTCCATGAGCCGATCGAGATTCGTGCCGGGCGGGTAGATCATGAAGCCCACCTGGTTGAAGAGATAGGCGACCGAGCCGTCGGCGCCGAGGTTGCCACCCACTTCGGCGAAAGCCTGGCGAACTTCGGCAGTGGTGCGATCCCGGTTATCGGTCAGGCAATCGACCATGAGCGCCGCGCCGCCGGGGCCGTAACCCTCGTATCGCACAGTATCGAGCGTGGCGCTGCCCTGCTCGCTGATGGCGAGCCGGATTGCACTTTCGATGGAGTCCACAGGCACGCTCCGGGCACGCGCCTTGTCTACCGCGATCCGCAGACGCGCGTTCGACCCCTGATCCGCACCGCCAATTCGGGTCGCCACGGAGATTTCGCGGATGAGTTTGTTGAAAATCTGTCCCCGCCTCCTGTCCTGTGCGCCTTTGCGGTGCTGGATGTTAGCCCACTTGCTATGTCCTGCCATGAGTCGCCGGAAAAATCGAGGCGCGTATGATAGCCGCAAACCGCCTCCGACGACATGCCGAACCTAACCTCGATTCAGCTTCCTACGCCTGCGAATCTCCGTGGAAATCGCTCACTTCTGTCCGCCTGAAATTCTCGCGTCGCTGAATCGCACGCGTGCAGCGCTCGAGCTGGCTAGCCCGCTTGCACACGGGGCGCTGGGACACGGCGCCGAGGCCGCGGAGGTCATCGGCGCGCTCACCGAGAACGCTGAGCTTGCGAATGCGCTACTGGTGCGGCCCCTGCTTGGCCTGGATGGACTGACACCCGAAAAGCTGGGAACCCTCGCACCCCCCGCCGCCGCAAGAATCGCCATCGACCTGCAGAAGCTGGGCGATGTCGGGCTGCCACGAGACTGGTCGCCAGCACAGGGATTGGACGCTCGCCAGGCCGAAACCGTGCGCAAGATGCTGCTGGCGGTCGTGAGCGACCCCCGCCTGGTGCTGGCGCGGCTGGCGGAGCAGCTGGTGAAACTTCGGCACGCACGGGAGCTGCCCGCGGACGAGCGAGCGCGTCTGGCGATGGAAGCGCGCACGGTGCTGGCGCCTCTCGCGAACCGGCTGGGCGTGTGGCAGATCAAGTGGGAGCTGGAAGACCTGGCGTTCCGGCACCTGGAGCCGGACGAATAC
>JBDTUL010000418.1:0-5762 GCA_040007735.1 Gammaproteobacteria bacterium
CCATGACTGCCAGCGCAGCGCCGTTTCAGATCTTTCGCGTCCATGGCGGCAAGGTCGAGGCGGCGCGTGCGTTGTTCCCGGAGTCGCGGCTGCCGTGGATCGACCTTTCGACCGGCATCGGGCCGTGGGCATATCCGTTCGCGCCGCTCCCGGCCGAAGCATTCACGCGGCTTCCCGAGCCAGAGTCGCTGGCGGCACTCGAAGCTGCGGCGGCGGAAAGCTTTGGGGTATCCGATGCTCGCCGAGTCGTGGCGACACCGGGAAGCGATCTGGCCCTGCGCATGCTCGGCCGACGGTTCGCCGATCGGAAGGTAGCCGTGGTGAGGCCAGGCTACTCTGGCCACATGCTGGCGTGGGAGACCACTCCGGTTACCGCAATTGCCGCGGACGATCTGGAAGCGGCAGCCCGCCATCACGACGTGATCCTTCTCGCCAACCCGAACAATCCCGATGGTCGGGTGATCGGGCGCCAGCGCCTGTTGGATATCGCAGCGGTGCTGGCTTCACGATCCGGTGTTCTCGTCGTCGATGAGGCTTTCGCGGATGCGTCGCCTGCGAACAGCCTGAGCAATACCCATGCAAATGGGCTGATCCTGTTTCGCTCGTTTGGGAAGTTCTTCGGGCTCGCGGGCGTACGGTTGGGCTTTGTGATTGCCGCCGAGGATGAGGCGCGCGCTTTCCGCCAGGCGCTCGGCGACTGGCCTGTCAGCGGCCCGGCCGTGTCTATCGGTACGGCCGCCTATCGGGATCTCGCCTGGCAAGAGATGCAGCGGCAGCGGTTGCTGGCGACGGCTGCGCGTCTGGATAACTTGCTCATTGGCGGCGGCCTGGCCATCTCGGGTGGCACTGTCTTGTTTCGACTCGTGCGGTGCTCGGACGCCGACGCTGTGTTCCGGCATCTCGCGGGTCACTCCATTCTCACTCGTCCCTTCAATAGCGACCCCGGGCTGCTGCGCGTGGGGTTGCCGGGCGACGAGGCACACTGGCCGCGGCTTGCCGCCGCACTCGATTCGAGGCGCCGCTCATGACCGAAACACCCGAAGATCACGCACGCCACAACGCGCGGATGGCGCGAGTTCAAAAGGCGAGGGCGCGCATCCAGGAGCGCAAGACGCTCGAGCGCGGCCTACTCATCGTTCACACCGGCCACGGCAAAGGGAAGTCCTCATCCGCGTTCGGCATGGCGCTTCGTTCCCTGGGCTGGGGCATGAAGGTGGGCATCGTGCAATACGTGAAGGGCAAGTGGGAAACCGGGGAGAAGCATTTCTTCCGCGACAACCCGGACCTGCTCACATTCGAAGTAATGGGCGAAGGCTTCACCTGGGACACGCAGGATCGCGCGCGCGATATCGCGGCGGCGCGCGCGGCGTGGGAGCGGTCGAAGGCGCTGATTCTCGACCCGGCCTATGAGTTCGTGATTCTCGATGAGCTGAACATCGTACTTCGCAACGACACGCTGCCGGCCGCCGAGATCGTGGAGTTCCTGCGGCAGCGGCCGCTCGACAAGCATGTCTGCATCACCGGGCGGGATGCGAAGCCGGAGCTCGTGGAGATCGCCGATCTGGTAACGGAGTTTGCGGAAGTGAAGCATCCGTTCAAGGCCGGTTTCAAGGCGCAGAAAGGCGTGGAATTCTGAAGCGAACGCGCAAGTTTGCGTCGGTGCCTGCGCGAACGGTGGCTATCGCCGTGGGGGCGCTATTGGCGTCGTCACTAACGTGTTCAACCGCCGCGCCGGCTGCGCCGGCTGCGCCTCTGCCGCGCATCGCGTCGATCAACCCCTGCGTCGATGGCATTCTGATTCGCGTGGCCGATGCCGAACAGATCGTCGGCATCAGCCACTATTCGCAGGACCCGCGCGCCACTTCCATGTCGCTCGAGGTCGCCCGGCGTTTTCACGCGACTTCCGGCACCGCTGAGGAGATCGTGGCGCTCGCGCCTGATGTGGTGGTGTCGGGTCCGCACGTTTCGCCCTCGACGATTCATGCACTCGAACGCATGCACGTGCACATCATCAAGTTCGGAGTGCCCGAGTCTATCGCGGAGAGTGCGGATCAGATTCGGGTGATCGCCTCAGCGGCCGGTCACCCGGAGCGGGGCCTCGCATTGATTGCGGATATCGAGCGAGGGGTCGCTGCGGCTCGGCCTCCCGATGACGCCCGGATTGGCGCTGTGATCTGGCAGTCAGGCGGCATGGTGCCAGGCGTGGGCACGCTTGCCGATGAGCTGCTGCGGGTCACGGGGTATCGCAATCTCAGCGCCGCGTATGGGCTGCGCAAGTGGGATGTGTTGCCGCTGGAATATTTGATCGCATCGCCCCCCGCGGTGGTGCTGACGCCCGATGCAAAGGATGACCCGGGCGACCGGATGCTGGAGCACCGGGCTGTGGCAAAGTTGTCGGCGCGAGTCGCGTTTCGCGAATACCCGTTTCGGTTACTCCAGTGTGGGGGTCCGACGATCTTGCAATCCGTGGCGCGGCTCGCGGCCGTGCGGCGAGAGCTGCCGCGATGAGAAGGCCGGCGGTTTCCCTTGGGTGGCTGATGCCGTGCTCCGGGGCTGAGAGGTCACGGCTGTGACGCCGGCGCCGCTTCGTCTGAATCTCTTGCTGGGGTTCGGCATCGTCGCCGCTGTGGTGCTCTCGGTTGTGGCGGGCAAGGTCTGGTTGCCGTGGAATGCCTGGACATTTAGTGACCCGCGCTGGCTCATCATCGCGGAGCTGCGCCTGCCTCGCACGGTGCTGGCACTGTTCATCGGCGCGGCGCTGGGGCTTTCCGGAGCAGCGATGCAGGGCTATCTGCGCAACCCGCTCGCCGATCCGGGGCTGTTCGGTATTTCGACGGGTGGTGCGCTGGGCGCGGTGCTCTCGCTGTACTTCGGGTACTCGGTGTCTCCGTTCCTGTTGCCCTCGTTTGCGTTGCTTGGCGCGGGGCTCTCAATGCTGGCGCTTGCGATACTGGCTGGCAGGTCGGGCAGTCTCATCATGTTCGCGCTCTCGGGAATGATCCTGACGAGCATCACCGGGTCGCTGACCACGCTTGCGATCAGTCTCTCGCCGACGCCGTTCGTCGCGTCTCAGATTGTGACGTGGCTCCTCGGCGCGCTGACGGACCGAAGCTGGGACGATGTGACCGTCACGGTGCCTGCCATCATCGTGGGCGCGGTGCTGCTGAGTTTCACGGCGCGCTCACTCGATGCGCTGACGCTCGGCGAGCAGGCGGCACAATCGATGGGCGTGAATCAGCGGCGGCTGCAGTGGCTCATCGTTCTGGGTGTTGGATTGTGCGTTGGCGCGGCAGTTGCGGCAGCGGGCATCATCAGTTTCGTCGGGCTGATGGTTCCGCACATGGTGCGTCCCTTGGCTGGAAGCCGTCCGTCGGCGATCCTGCTGCCTTCCACGCTTGGTGGGGCGTTGCTTTTGTTGTGCGCCGATAGCCTCGTGCGGTTGGCGCCAACGGTGAGCGAGTTGCGACTCGGCGTGGCCATGTCGATGCTCGGCGGGCCGTTTTTTCTGATGATGCTGATTCGGTTGCGCAGGTCGCTGGCATGAATGATGTGAATCTCAGCGAGGCCAGGAAGGGAATACCTGCCGCCGCTTCAGCGCGCGGGGCAGATGACGCGGCGAGTGCGGGAGCGATCGGCGTCGAGCGTCTGCGTGTGTCGCTCGCCGGGCGAGTGGTCATTAGCGATGTCACAGCGCGCTTCGAGCGCGGGCGTATCACGGCGCTGCTGGGTCCTAACGGCGCGGGCAAGAGCACGCTACTCAGCTGTCTCGCCGGGATGCGCCAGCCGGATTCCGGCCGAGTGCTGCTCGATGGCGTGGACGTCGGGGCGCTGGAGCGCCGAACGCGCGCGCGGCGCATCGGGTTGCTGCCACAAGTGGCCGAAGTGCATTGGGATATCGACGTCTCGACGCTGGTGTCGCTCGGGCGCTTTGCGCATCGGGGCCGTTGGGGCGATAGCGCGGAGGACATCGCTGCGATACGCCGCGCGATGGAAGCTACCGACGTCGTTCAATTTGCCTCGCGAAGTGCGAAGCAGTTGTCGGGCGGTGAGCGCGGACGCGTTCTGCTCGCGCGCGTTTTGGCCGGCGAACCTGAGTGGCTGCTTGCCGATGAGCCGCTGGCCAGTCTCGATCCGGCTCATCAGCTCGATGTGCTCGATCTGCTGCGTGACGTGGCGGCCAGGGGCGCGGGGGTTATCCTGGTGTTGCACGATCTGAGTCATGCGGCGCGGATAGCGGATGATGTTTTGTTGCTTCGGGATGGCCGCGTGGTTGCGCACGGACCTCGAGAGGTTGCGCTCGGGGCGGAGCATTTGCGCGTGGCCTTCGGCATAGACGTGCATGCGGGGCGCGTCGACGGTGGCGACCGGTTTGTCGTTCCGTTGAGGCGGAGCCGCCGATGATGCTCGACCGGGCCGGGCAGCTTCTGATCATTCTGCTGATCGAAGCGGCCGTGGGGTTTCCGGAGGCGCTGTATCGATGGGTGCGGCATCCGGTGGTGTGGATTGGGGCGCTCATTGGCGGCGTTGATGCGAAGTGGAACGCGGGGAGCTTTGCGCGGCGGCGCGTGGCGGGATGCGCGTTGGTGGTGGTTCTTTTGGTTGTCAGTGGTGGCGCGGGAGTGCTGGTTAACTGGGTCGCGGCGCAGGCGCGCGCGCCCAGCATGGATTTGCCAGCCTGCGTGTCCCAGCCGGGGCTGCGGGCATGCGGGCCAGCACCGGGAGTGTCGCCGGAGTTCCATTTTCCGGTGGGCGATGGGTTTGCGACGCTCCTCGTGATTTTGATCGCGACTACGGGGCTCGCGCAGCGGAGCTTGCGTGATCACGTTGTGGCGGTGTCGCGGCCGCTGCAGGCGGGCGATCTGGGCGCTGCACGCGTGGCGGTCGCGCGCATCGTTGGGCGTGACACTGAGACGCTCGATGCTGAAGGGGTCTCGGCGGCGGCAATCGAGAGTCTTGCCGAGAGTTTTTGCGACGGAATCGTGGCGCCGGCGTTCTGGTTTCTCGTGGCGGGGCTTCCCGGGCTCTTCATCTGCAAGGCCATCAATACCGCAGACAGCATCGTAGGCCACAAAGACGCACGCCATCGCGCATTCGGCTGGGCCGCCGCGCGCGCCGACGATGTGATGAACTGGCTGCCTGCGCGACTGGCCGGGCTGTTCATCTGCATCGCTGGCATTGGTTCCCCAGTCGCCACCGCTGGAGATGCTGGCCGTGTTCGCGCCTTGCTCAATGGCCTGCGCACCATGCTTCGCGACGCGCACAAGCACGCCTCACCCAACGCCGGCTGGCCGGAGGCCGCCATGGCGGGAGTGCTGTCGCGCCAACTGGGCGGCCCGGTCTCCTACGATGGCGAACTCACCGATCGCCCGGTGTTCGGCACCGGCCCACACCCCAACGCCGCAAGCCTGCGCACCGCCCTCAGTGTCTACTGGCGCGCGTGCGCACTTCTCTGGCTTTTCGTTGCAGCTATCGCGTGGGCGGCGTGATGCGTCTCCCAGCCGCCCGGCGATCGAGCGCTTCTTATCGCCCTGCGGCGCCAAGAGCCCTCAATCGCCGGGCGGCTGGGATGATCATCCCGATCGCAACCTCATGACAGCCTCAATCATGCTCCAGGGCACAGGTTCCGACGTTGGCAAATCCGTGCTGGTGGCGGGCCTGTGCCGGGTGTTCGCAAATCGCGGCGTACGCGTGCGCCCGTTCAAACCTCAGAACATGTCGAACAACGCGGCTGTCACCGCCGAGGGCGGCGAAATCGGCCGCGC
>JBDTUL010000419.1:0-5741 GCA_040007735.1 Gammaproteobacteria bacterium
GCCCGTCGATGATGAATTCCTGCGGCAGCACGTGCAGGATCTTCTGGTCCGCGGGAATGGCCACGGCCTTGGCCGCGTCGATAACGTGACCCACGTCGGCGTGCGTCACTTCCTTATCGCGAATGGCGACCACGCCGTGTGAGTTGAGACTGCGCACGTGGCTGCCGGCGATGCCCGCATAGACCGAGTGAATTTCGCACCCAGCCATCAGCTCGGCTTCTTCCACCGCACGCTGGATCGACTGCACCGTCGATTCGATGTTGACGACCACACCCTTCTTGAGGCCGCGCGAGGGCTGCGAGCCCACGCCCAGGACTTCGATGTTGCCGTCGGGGCTCACTTCGCCCACGAGCGCGACGACTTTCGACGTACCGATGTCGAGCCCTACGATCAGCCCTCTGTCTGAGCGCTTAGACATCTTTCGAATCATCCCCGTCTGTTTCGCGGTCTGCGGGGTCGGTGTTCCGACTGTCGGGCTGGTGCGCAACCGCGCCCCGCCATCCCACTGCAAATCCATTGGTGTAACGCATGTCGACGTACGCGATGTCGTCCGCACGCTGCGCGATGAGTTTTGTCGCGGTGGTCATGAAGCGCTCGAAGCGCTCGTCGACCTGGCGGCGGCCGAGCCGCACGGTGACGCCATTCGCGAGATCGAATTCCCAGGCGCCGCGCGCATCCAGGCGCAGCGCGGTGAGGCGCAGGCCTGCTTCGGACAGGCGGTTCTGCGAAGAGAGATAGCGCTGCGCGACTTCGTTTTCCGTGCCATCAGGGCCGGAAAGCTGCGCAAGCTCGAGAGGCACGTGGCGCGCGTCACTGGCAAACAACTCGCCGCGCGTGTTGAGCAAACCGTTTTCGCGCCAGCGCGCGGCGGCAACCTGCTCGGACACCACGACGCGCAAGCCGTGAGGCCACGCGCGCTGGACCGTGACCGCATCCACCCACGGAATGGTTGCGATGGCCTTGCGGACGGCGCCGAGATTCACGCTGACCAGGCCCTCATTGCGAACCTGCTGCTTCACCGCTCGCTCGACTTCGGCAGGCGACACGCGTTGAAAGCGGCCGGCCACGGCGACGGATTCGATGGGCTGATCCAGCGTCCACATGAGCGCGCCCGCGCCCGCCGCAAGCCCCGCGAGGCTTGCAAGCGTGAGGCTCCAGCGGCGCCAGTCGACGCCCGCGCCCTTCCATGTCAGGAAAGACCATCGGCTCTCGTCTTGCTTACGCCGGTTTTTGGGACGGCCCAACATCGCTCTCCAGGCTCCTTATGCTCTCGTGCGTGTGAAACTGGTTTCGAGCACGCGCCAGACCAGTTGATCGAAATCCATGCCGGCGGCGCGGGCCGCCATCGGCACCAGGCTGTGATCGGTCATGCCCGGCACCGTGTTGAACTCCAGCAGCAGCGGGCGACCCGATCCGTCCGCCATGAAGTCCACACGGCCCCAACCCTCGGCGCCTGCGGAGTTGAAAGTCGCAACGGCGAGATTCGCCAGGTGCTGCTCGGCTGCGGCGGAGAGTCCCGACGGGCAGTGATATTTTGTGTCGTCGCGGAAGTACTTGGCTTCGTAGTCGTAGAACGTGCGGGGCGTCTCGATGCGGATGGACGGCAGCGCCTGGCCCTGCAGAATCGCAACCGTGTACTCGTTGCCGGTGATCCAGGCTTCGGCGAACACGATGGGGTCGGTCTTCGACGCGGCAGCGTAGGCGGCCGGCAAATCTTCCGCACGCGCAACCTTCGACATGCCGACGCTCGAGCCCTGTGAGCCGGGCTTCACGATCATCGGCAGCTTGAGTTTTTCCAGCGTGGCATCGAAGTCCTGCGGCCCGGTCAGCACCATGAAGGGCGACGTGGCGATGCCGGAGGCCTGCGCCAATCGTTTGGTGCGCAGCTTGTCCATGCCGATGGCGGAACCCATCACACCGCTCCCGGTGTACGGAATGCCGAGATACTCGAGCGCGCCCTGCAGCGTTCCGTCTTCACCGCCGGGCCCGTGCAAGGCAATGAACACGCGATCGAATCGCTCTTCGGCCAGGCGCTGCAGCGGTTTGTCTCGCGGATCGAACGCGTGCGCATCGATTTTCGAGCGCTTCAGTGCGGCCAGCACTGCATTGCCCGACAACAGCGAGATCTCGCGCTCGGTGGAATCGCCGCCAAACATCACGGCCACGCGCCCGAACTCCTTCGGGTCAGCGGCGCGCTTCATCGCGGCAGGGTCGTACTTCAGACGCATCAAACTTCCTCGTTCGGCCACTCGCCGACTATTCGCACTTCGGGGCGCATCAACACCCCGTGCAACCGTTCCACTGTTTCCTGCACGTGCGCGATCAACTCTTCGATGTCAGCGGCCTTCGCCTGGCCGTGATTGATGATGAAATTGGCGTGCTTCTCGGACACCGAGGCATCGCCGATGCGGTAGCCCTTGAGCTTCGACGCTTCGATCAGGCGCGCGGCGTGGTCCTGCGGCGGGTTGGCGAACACCGAGCCGCAGCTCCATTCGCCAATCGGCTGCGCGGCCTTACGCTTCGCGAGCAGATCGCGCACCTGGGATTCGTTGGCGCCGGGCTTGTGCTCGAAGGTGAGCTTCGCGCTCAGGAACCATTCCTCCGGAGCGGGCATCACCACGTGGCGATAGCCCACCTGATAGTCACTGGAGGGCCGCGCGTTCTGCTTGCCCGTGCGATCGATGGTTTCGACTTCGAGCACGTGCTGCCACGTCTCGCCGCCAAATGCACCGGCGTTCATCGCAAGCGCGCCGCCCAGGGTTCCTGGGATGCCTGCGAAGAACTCTGCCGGCCCGAGGCCCCACTTCACGCACTGTTTGGCGATGCGCGCGCATGGCACGCCCGCCTCAACGTAAATGGAGGTTTGATTGATGCGCTCGAGGCGATCCAGCGCGCCATGCGTCGAGATGACGACGCCCGGCATTCCGCCGTCACGCACCAGCAGATTGCTGCCGAGGCCTACCCAATAGATGGGCACCTCCGCCGGCAACATGCGCAGGAATGCTGTCAGGTCCGTGCGGTCGCGCGGATTGAAGAACACTTCGGCGGGACCGCCCACGTGCCAGGACGTATGCCGGCTCATGGGTTCCTGGCGCCGGACACGAAGCATGAACTCTGGTGCTACTGCCACTGTCACTGAGTCCTCTGGCGTGCGAGTTGAGCGGGCAACGCATGGGATGCGGCGCTGATGTGGCCGGCACCCATGGTCACGATGACGTCGTTCGCGGCGATGACGCCCGTAAGCGCCTCGGCGAGGTCTTCTACCTTCTCTACGAATACCGGCTCGACTTGCCCGCGGCTGCGCACGGCCCGGCAGATGGCGCGCCCATCGGCGCCTGCAATCGGCGCTTCGCCGGCGGAATACACCTCAGTGACGAACAGCAGATCGGCGGCGGAAAGGACCTTGCCGAAGTCGTCGATCAGATCGCGCGTGCGCGTGTAGCGATGCGGCTGGAACACGAGCACGAGGCGGCGGCCCGAGTAACCCTGACGCAGCGCCTGCAGTGTCGCCGCCACTTCGGTAGGGTGGTGGCCGTAGTCGTCGACAATAGTGACCATGCCCACAGCCGTCTCGACATCGCCGATGTGCTGAAGCCGGCGGTCGATACCCTGGAATGCGGCCAATGCGCGCTGAATAGCGCCTTGCTCGATGCCCAGTTCGAGCGCCACGGCGATGGCGGCCAGCGAGTTGAGCACGTTGTGCGTGCCTGGCAGGTTCACCGTGACTTCGAATGGCGCTGCTCCGCCTGCTCGCGCCACTTCAAACATTGTCTGCAGGCCGCGCTCACGAATGTTCACGGCGCGCAGGTCCGCGCTTTCGGAGAGGCCGTAGGTGACCACTGGCCTGCCGAGGCCTTCGAGAATGCTGCGCACGTGCTCATCGTCGAAACACACGACGGCCAGCCCGTAGAACGGCAGGTTGTGCAGGAATTCCACGAAACTCTGCTTGAGCCGCTCGAAATTACCGTCGTGCGTGATGAGGTGGTCGTTGTCGATGTTCGTGACGATGGCGATGAGCGGCTGCAGATGCGTGAACGACGCATCGCTCTCGTCCGCTTCGGCGACCAGGTAGTGACCTGCGCCGAGACGCGCATTGGTGCCGGCGCTCTTCAACCGCCCGCCGATGACGAACGTCGGGTCCTCGCCACCCTCGGCCAGAATGCTCGCGACGAGACTGGTGGTGGTGGTCTTGCCGTGCGTGCCCGCCACCGCAATCGAATATCTGAAACGCATCAGCTCGCCGAGCATCTCTGCACGCGGCACTACGGGAATGCGCTGTTCGCGAGCCGCCATCAGCTCAGGGTTGTCTTGCGCAACCGCGCTGGAGACGACGACGACATCCGCGCCCTTCACGTTCAGCGCGTCGTGGCCGATGGTGATGCGCGCGCCGAGCTTCGTCAGCCGCTCGGTGACGCTGTTGGACTTCAGATCGGACCCCTGCACCTTGTAGCCGAGATTGATCAGCACTTCGGCGATGCCGCCCATGCCGCTGCCGCCGATGCCCATGAAGTGGATCGTGTTGATCCTCCGCATGCGATCTGTTCCAACCGAAGTCATGCGGCGCTCCTTGCGTACTTGAGGCAGGACTCCGCCAATTCTTCGGCCGCATGCGGGCGCGCGAGTTGGCGAGCACGTTCAGCCATAGCAAGTAACTTGCCGCGCCCCGCGCACAATTTCTGCAGCTCTTCCGCGAGACGCTCCGCCGTGAGCTCGCGATCCGCAATCAGGATTGCCGCGCCTTCGCTCACCAGATAACGCGCGTTGTGTGTCTGGTGATCATCCACTGCAGCGGGGAACGGCACGAGAATCGCGCCGACTCCTGCGGCGGCGAGCTCTGAAATCGTGAGCGCACCCGCGCGGCAGATGACGAGGTCGGCCCACGCGTAGGCATCGGCCATGTCTTCGATGAACGGCTTCACGTCGGCGCGCACATTCGCGTCCGCGTAGCTCTTGCGCGCGGAGTCCGCCCAGCGTTCGCCAGCCTGATGGCGCACATCAACAGCGATGGAGCCGCCGAGGCGCGCGATGGCGAACGGCACGACACCATTCAGGCGCATGGCACCGAGACTTCCGCCCACCACGAGAATGCGGATGGCGCCGCTGCGCTGGGCGAAGCGCTCCACCGGCGGCGGCACTGCAAAGATTTCCTGGCGCACGGGGTTGCCGATGGCCCGCGCCTTCGTGCCTTCATCGAAGCTGTTGGGGAACGCTTCGAGCACTTCGCGCGCCAGCGGCGCGAGACGCCGATTCGTAAACCCGGCGATGGCGTTCTGCTCATGAATGACGAGCGGCGCGCCGGTTAGCCATGCGGCTACCCCACCGGGGCCTGTCACGAAGCCACCCAGGCCGACGACAACGATGGGCCGATGGCGACGCATCACGCTCAGCGCCTGGAACAGAGCCATGGCGAGACGAAACGGCGCGGCGAGCAGGGTCATAGCCCCCTTGCCTCGCAGCCCGCCGACCGAAATCCACTCGATGGGAAAGCTGTTGGCGGGAACGATGCGAGCCTCGAGCCCGCGCTTCGTGCCCAGCCACACCACTTCATATGACCGTGCACGCAGCAAGCGCGCGAGCGCCAGCGCCGGGAAGACATGCCCGCCTGTACCGCCCGCCATGATGAGCACCGGACCGGACTTCATTCGTCGTCCTCCGTGCCCTCGGACGAACGACGACGCGTGCTGGCAGAGCCGCGCCCTTCTGACATCGCTTCGTGATAAACGCGCAGCAAGAGGCCGACC
>JBDTUL010000420.1:0-5732 GCA_040007735.1 Gammaproteobacteria bacterium
CGAGCAGAAAACTGTCGGTGAATCCGATGGCGGGCTCATCAAGTTCTAGGACGTGGCGCATGCATGGAGCCCTTCGGTTCGTAAATGTTCGCGGTTGAAGAGGCCGAGCCTCTGTTCTGCGAAGTAGCGGAGAGAACGGACTACTGCGCGATGGCGTCGTGAACGGATTTCCACCAGCGACAGGTGATCTCTTTCGCGAACTCTCGACGCCTGCCGCCGAGAACCTAGCGAATTTCATTTGGCCTCTTCGGAGGGGCGATGAAGTAGTGAACGTGAAATGGTCAGTCTCAGCCGTCTCGCGCGCGGCTAATACTGAAACTTCGTGCAGAGCAGGGTCTTGATTTCGAAGGGTCCGAACTCGAGGACGATGCGGTTCGTGCACTCCGCCAGCGTGATTCCGGGTCGTTCAAGCAAATCGCTTTCGACGAGTCGATAGTGGACGCCGTGCAGGTCGATGGCCACTTGGCGACGCGCGCCTCGTGTCTCCCACAGCCTCAACACCAAAGCGTCTGAGTCCTCGGCTTTCTTGAGGCATTCGATGCTCACGCCGTCGCCGTCCAAATGCGCGAAGGACAGCTCCTGGCGCGAGGGGGCAGAGCAGACCGGGATCGTCCTCAGGGGGTTGTTGAGTGCCTCGGCCTGGTCATGGACATGCCCGCGGTCGCCGTCATGGATAAGGAGGGCGTATCGGAATCGGTGCGATCCCTGGTCCGCTTCCGGCCAAGGATCGGTTGGGGATCGAAGCAAACTGAGCCGCAGGGTGCTTCCCTTAGCGTCGTAGCCATGCTTGCCGTCGTTAAGCAGAGCCACACCGAAACCCGGTTCCGACAGATCGACCCAGCGTTGCATGCTCGCCTCGAAGCGCGCGGTGTCCCAAGAGGTGTTGCGGTGCGTAGGGCGAACGACGTGGCCGAACTGGATTTCGGCCGCGACGCTATCGGCGCGAACCGAGAGGGGGAAGCCGACCTTGAGTAGGGTATGTTGCTCATGCCAGTCGATGTAGCAATCAATGTCGAGGCGACGTGCCCCTGCCTCGAGCGCGAGTACCTGCGTGATGGTGGAGCGTTCATAGCGCCAGGTGAGACGAAGCGCGGCGCGGTAGGGCCCGGTCTCGACAACGTCGCGCGAGATCAACCGATCCACCGCCCAGACCTGGTCCTCAAAGGAAGCGTCGATGTCCCAGGCGTCGAAGCTTGCGGGGATGTCGCGATGGGCGAAGAGGGCGTTTGCGCTGGCGCCGGGCGCGATGACCTCACGTCCGGAGTGCTTGTCATGCAGCGAGGTAATGCGGCCCTCTTCGTCAAGTTCCACGCGGAGGTGCTCGTTCTCGATGTGCGATGGAGAGATTGAGAACTCGGCTTTGCCGGGGAAGCCCGCCAGTGTAACCGTTCGAACGCCCGTTGCGGGGGCGCTGACAGGCGCCCAGTGTTCGATGGCTCCGTCGGCTCGCACGACCGCCTGAGTGCCGCCGGTCGCCTGCCCCTCGGGCAATGCGATGAAACCGATGCGTTCGCGCGGCAGCGTGTTGAGCACAAGGCGACCTCCCGCAAGGCTCGTGCCGAGGTCCAACGCCAGTGCGTCTGCCGCCGCGAAGAAGCGGGCATAGTCGCGGTCGCTGTCGTCGTATACGGCGCCGATAGAGGAGCCGGGCAGGATGTCGTGGAATTGGTTGAGCAGGACGATTTGCCAGAGCTCATGCAATTTGGCCGTGGGATAGAGCGCGCCGCGCTGCATGGCGAGCACGGCGAGGAGCTCAAGTTCGCGCATCGTGGTTTCGGCGAGGCGGTTGTTGCGCTTGTTCTTGGCCACCGAGGTAAGCGTGCCACGATGGTACTCGAGGTAGAGCTCCCCGACCCAGGTTGGGAAGCTGTCGGGTTCCGTCGCGAAGCGTTCACTGAGGCGGGCGAAAAACGGACCCATCGCGCTGTGCTTGAGGCGGGGGCAACCGGGGATGCCGCGTTCCATGCGACGGACGTTCTCGAGCATCGCACGAGTGGGGCCGCCGCCGCCGTCGCCGTGGCCGTAGACGAGGAACAGCTCATCGAGCGCGTCCTTCTGGCTGAAGCGCTTCCAAGCGCCCATGACGTGGCTCGGCACGAGATCGGGGCAATACGTGGTGTTAATGCCGTCATACTCGTAGCGCTGGGTGGTGAGGAAGTACGAGGGCACACGCGTGCCGTCGATACCTTGCCAGTGGAACACTTCGTAGGGCATGCGGTTGGTATCGTTCCAGCTAAGCTTGTGGGTTACGAACATGTCGAGCCCACTGAGTGCCATCAGCTGTGGCAGCGCGGCGCTGTAGCCGAACGTATCGGGAAGCCAGACGATACGCGGCGTCACGCCGAACGTGAGCTCGTGGTAGCGGATTCCATGGAGGATGTGGCGTACAAGGGACTCGCCTCCAGCGATTGTGGCATCTGGCTCGAGCCAAAGGGCGCCTTCGATCTCGAATTGCCCGCCGGCGATCCTCTCCCGTAAGCGGGCGAATAGCTCGGGATAGTCCTCGCTCAGGTAGTCGAGAAGGAGACCCTGATTGTACATGAAGCGGTAGTCTGGATATTCGCCCATCAGCGCAAACGCAGTGGCGAAGCTGCGCGCGACCTTCTGACGGGTCTCGCGCACGCGCCAGAGCCACGCGACGTCGATATGCGTATGCCCAGTAGCGACGATGGTCGGCATCGCGTCTGCATCGGCATCCGCATAGATGTGATCGGCGACTACTTCGGCGGCGCAAAGGCTCGCGGCAAAGCGGTTGGCGCTACCCGGCCTGAGATCCACAAGGTCGAGTGCCTCGCCAATGTGGCGCAAGATTCGTGTGCGGCGCGCGTCGTCGGGCTTCAGAAGACGCGCGACGTCGAGCGGGACTTTGAGATCATAGTACAAACTCTCGGCTAGCGGATCGTGCAGCAGGAGGCGGCAGGCGAAGCCGAGCTGTCTGCGGTCCTCAATGGTGCCGGCTTCGATCAGAATTTCGTAGCTAGTGCCCACCACCGCAGCGGCGCTCAACAGAAACTCGCGATGGTTGCCGTCGGCGCCTTGCGCTATGTGACCGTTGACGCGCACCAGGCATTGCGGATCGGAGCGGCCCATGACGGAGCCGAACTGCGCCTCGATGCGGCAGTACAGGCGTTGGCCACCTGTTTCACTTGGCACCGTTGCAGTGCCGCCGAACCAATAGTAACCGTCGGCTCCGCCCCAGATGAGGTCGCGATCGACAGGCACCCAGCCGTCCCAGGACTCGCTGATTGCAGTCGCACGGTCGTCGTGCTCTGCCCGGCGGAATCGCAGGGGGATGGGCGTGTCGAGCGGCGTGAAGATGCGTTCATGCAGAACCTCAAGCAGGCGGTCGTAGCTTGCAATGCTATCCATGCTGAAAGCCAGCTATTCCTTCGCGGCGCCGGCCATGAGGCCATTCATCAGTGTCTTCTGCAGTGCAATGAAAATCACCAGCATAGGCAGGATGGAAAGCACGGTCATCGACAGCAAACGGGGCCAGTTGATCGAAAAGCGGCCGATGGAATTGGCGATGGCGAGCTGCACCGTCCACTGTTCTTGTTGGTTGATGATAAGGAACGGCCAGAGATAGTCGTTCCACCGCCAGACAAGGTTGAAGGCGAGCAACGTTCCAATGGCAGGAAGCGCGAGGGGTACTATGATGCGCAGCAGAATACGCCATTCGGGCGTACCGTCGATGCGCGCCGCCTCAAGCAGGTTGTCGGGGATACCCGTGATGTACTGGCGCATGAGGAACACGCCGGTGGGTGTGGCGGCAGGCGCGATGATGAGACCCCACAGCGTGTTGAGTAGGCCCAGGTCACGCAGCACCAGGAAGACAGGGATCAGCACGATCTGGAGGGGCACCATCACGGCCGACATGATCAGCAGGAAGATGACGGTGTCGCCCTTAAAGCGGAACTTGGCGAGGGCGTAGCCGGCCATCACGCTCATGGCGACGGAGAGTAGGGCCGAGCTGACAGACACGATGGCTGAGTTGAGGAAGTAGGCGGAGAAATTGGCCCGGCTGATGGTTTTCTGGAAGTTCTCAAGTGTGAAGTGCTCTGGCCACAGGGAGGGTGGCCACTGAAAAATCTCTGCCTGGGGTTTGAGCGCCGAGAGCAGTAGCCACAGCGGCGGCAGGACAAAGAGGATTAGGACGACTGCAATAGCCACCACGCGGCCGGGGGAGGGTAGGTACCTCATCAGCGCCTCTTTGCAACACGCAATTGAAGTATGGTGAGGACCATCAGAATAACGAAGAGTACCCCGGACTGGGCCGCAGCGAGACCCGCCTGGTCGGGCCTTTTGAACGCGGTATCGTAGATGTTCTGCACCAGGAAAACGGTGGCCCGGCCCGGCCCCCCGGTAGTCAGCGAGACAACGATCTCGTAAACTTGAAAGGCACCGATGACGCCGAGTACGACCACAACCACGATGCTCGGCTCGAGCAGTGGCAGGGTGATGCGCGTGAAGGTGCGCCAGCGGCTGGTGCCGTCGACGGCGGCGGCTTCGTAGAGATCCTTGGGGATGGCGGTGAGACCGGCGATGAGGATCATCATGTTGAAGCCGGCGCCCCCCCAAACCCAGGCGACGACGACCGCGGCTTGGGCGAGTTGGTCCTGTTCTAGCCACGGCACCGCCGGGAGGCCAAAAAGTGACAGGCCGTAGTTCACGAGCCCGCTGTTGCGCGCGAAAAGCCAGGCCCAGATGACGCCGATGATCAGCCCCGAGATCATTGAAGGGAAGAAGACGATCGTGCGCGCGACCGCGTTGAAGCGGGTCTGGGGAGCGAGGAGCAGGGCGAGGCTGAGCGAGGCGATCAGCTGCAGGGGAACTGCCACGACGACAAACAGTACAGTGCGCAGCAGCGAAGTGACGAAGCCCTTGTCGGCGAGGAGCTGCACGTAGTTGTTGAGCCCTACGAAGGTCGGGATCGATTCTGGCACCTGCGGCACGACTACAAGGCCGCGCCGGAACATGCTCATCCACAGTCCCTGCAACAGTGGATAGAGCGTAAAAGCGAAGAGGAGGGCGACCGTCGGCAAGAGCAGCACATAGGGCCAGCTTGTCCGACCGGCAAGGCGGAAGAGCCTCGCGATCGACCCGCCTTTGTTACCGAACTGCATCCAATCGCCCTCGCTCACGGGACTACTTACTGGCTGCGATGGCAGCTTCCGCTGCCGCGTGAACGCCCGCAATGGCCTCTTCGGGCGTCGCCTGACCGGAAACCACAGAGGTCACACTGGCCTTGACGGCATCCCAGACGCCGGCTTGCATTTCCGGCCAGGCCTGATCAGTGGCGGCATAGCGCGGCGAGTTTTCGAGATCGGCCTGGAAGCCCTTTACGGCCGCCGAGGCGTCCGGACTCGAATAGGCAACATCAGGCGCCAACTTGTTTGCTGGCAGCAGGCCGAAGGCCCTGGCGTATTCTGCTTGCACCTTGGGAGAGGTAATCCAGGTCACGAACGCTTCGGCCTCGTCGAGATGCTTAGAAGTGTTGAAGGCGACAAGGTAGTTGCCGCCCACGTTCGAGGAGGACACTGTGCCCTTTGGGGTCGGGCCGGCCTGCCACTTGAACGACGCGTTGTCGTTGAAGCTCTGAATCTGCCAACTACCCGACATGTATGCGACAGCCTGCTGGTTGACGAACATGTCGAAGGGCTTGTCGGAACTCGATCCGGACCATAGCCCCGGCGGCATGTAGTCTTCGGTTATCTTGACGAACTGCTTGAGCA
>JBDTUL010000421.1:0-5731 GCA_040007735.1 Gammaproteobacteria bacterium
ACGTCACTTCCGCCTATCCCAGTGAGGCAGTCGGGCGGCCCATTGCCATGGCACTGGTGGCAGCGGGTCGATCGCGGATGGGGAGCACGCTCTACGTTCCGATGCAGGGGCGGGAGGTCGCTGTGACCGTTACCTCACCCGTTTTCTATGACCCCAAAGGCGAGCGCCTCAATGTCTGATTCCGTGCTCGAACCGGCGGCGCGTCGCGGTGCTGAGCTGGTGCAGTTCGCAGGGTTGCTTGCCGTGCCGCCGCTCGCGCGCTTCAGTCTGCGCGGCGAGCTGCCGCAGTTGGCAAACGCGCTCCAGGCGGCGCGCGTGCCTGTCTCGCAGACGGCGTGTCGGGCCGTTGAAGGCGAGATTTGCGCGGCGCTTTGGCTCGGGCCCGACGAGCAGCTGCTGCTCGCACCAGAGCCGCAGGCCGCGCGGCTCGTTGAGATCCTTCACAACAGCCTGGCCACGGTGGCGCATTCAGTGGTCGATATCAGCCATCGGCAAACCGCGTTTGAGATTGCAGGGCCGAGCGCGCGGATGCTTCTGAACACGGGATGCCCGCTCGATCTGGCGGACGGGAGCTTCCCCGTCGGCATGTGCACCCGAACGCTGTTCGAGAAGAGCGAGATCGTGCTGTGGCGAACCGCTGCCGACACCTTCCACGTCGAGGTCTGGCGCTCGTTTGCCCCGTACGTAACGGGGTTGCTGGCTCGAGGCGCGCGCGAACTGGGCGGCGGCCAGGGCGTCCCGACGACGGCCTGAATGGGTGTTCAAGCTCTCGCGAGCGGCCCGCACTCCTTCGATCTGACCTCTCAATACCCTCGCAGGCGATTGTTTCTCCACGCCGAACGAGGGTGAAGACTTCTCACGCGTCAATTTCTTGCGTGACCGGTGCCGTTTAGCGAAGATACCGGCCGAGGGGTATCACCATAAGAATTGAGCGGACGTTCAATGATTGAGCCGTGCGATTTTGCGGACTCGCTCCCTCCTCGTGGAGGCGCGGCGACACCCGTGCGCTTCGGCATCATCCTCGCCAATCACTTCACGCTCTCGGCGTTCTCGATTTTCATAGACCACTTGCGCCTGGCTGCTGACGAGGGCGATCGCAGCCGGCCGCTGCACATGCAGTGGTCTGTCATGGCAAGCCGCGAAGAACCCGTGCGCGCCAGTTGCGGCGTGATGGTCAACCCTTCGACTGCGCTTCTCGACCCGCGAAGCCTCGACTACGTCGTCGTTGTCGGAGGCCTTCTCCAGCTCGGGCCACAGATCGACGAGTCGACCACGCAGTATCTGCGCGATGTTGCCGCCGCTGGCGTGCGGTTGGTGGGCACCTGTACCGCGAGCTTCGTGCTGTGTCGTGCAGGGTTGATGAAGGGCCGAACCTCCTGCGTGAGCTGGTATCACTATCAGGATTTTCTCGAGGAGTTTCCCAATCATCCGGTCGTTGCGGATCGCCTGTTCGTGGAAGACGGGGATCGCATCACCTGCGCGGGCGGTGCTGGTTCGGCCGCCGTGGCCACGCACCTGATCGAACGTCACCTCGGTCGCGCCGTTGCACAGAAGGCGAGCCAAGTGCTGCTGTTTGATAGGGAACGCTCGGGCAGCGAAGCGCAACCGCGGCCCCCTCTCTACGCTCGCGTTAGCGAGCCGCGCGTACGCCGGGCGCTGCTGCTCATGGAGCAGAACCTGGCGAGACCAATTGCCATTCCCGTCGTGGCGGAAGAGCTGGGGCTCTCGATGCGGCAGCTCGAGCGCCTGTGCCGCACTCACACGGGGTTGAGTCCCGCGTCTATCTATCGTCAGTTACGCATGCGTTACGCGCGCTGGCTCGTAGAGAACACTGATCGCTCGGTCACAGAGATCGCGATCGATGCCGGATTCGCGGATTGCGCGCACTTCTCGCGCCAGTTCAAAGATGCCTACGGATTGTCGCCCTCGAACCGACGGTTGAACCCGCAACAACTCGTCGAAGGCGGTGCAGGGCAGTCACGCGTCTTCGAATAGTGCTCTTCCGCGTCGGTTGCGTAACAACCCAGTGGCGCGTGCGTTCAATCCCTGCGACTGCAGTCCGTATCTAATGCTGCAGGAGCCTGTCCGAGTAATGGATCGCCTGCTGCGGCGACGGCGCCCATTACTCGGACAGGCTCCTAGCGCGAGGGGAGGGTTCGTACACCGGCACTCGGTGCCCGGGGAGAGAATGATGTCGACGCGTCGCCCCATTCCGTCGATCTGCCGCCAGCTGCTGCTTTGGTTGTGCGCAGGCAGTGCGCTCGCAATGTCCTACGGTGCCGAGGCGCAGCAAAGCGCAGCGGCCAAAGACACTGAGGAGCCGGAGCAAGTCGTCGTCACGGCCCAGCGGCGCGAACAGAAGCTACAGGACGTTGGCATCTCCGTCACGGCACTCGGCAGCGACTCGCTTGCAGCGCTGAATGTGAACACGGCCACCGATCTGGTGCGCGCCGTGCCGAGCCTGAAGATGAACGCGTACTCGTCGTCGCAGGTGGTGTTCAACATCCGCGGTGTTTCCCAGAACGACTACGGCGATCAGCAGGAGCCTCCGGTCGCGGTCTATCAGGACGACAGCTACTCGAGCTCGATCAACTCGGCGAGCTTTCCGGTGTTCGATCTCGCACGCGTCGAAGCTCTGCGTGGCCCGCAGGGCACCTTGTTCGGCCGTAACGCGACCGGTGGCGCCATTCAGTTCATCTCGCGCAAGCCGACGCGGGACTTCGAAGGTTACGGCACGGCGACCGTCGGCCGCTTCAGCCAGGCGATCTTCGAAGGTGCGTTGTCCGGCCCGCTCGCCGACACGTTGCAGGGGCGCTTCGCTTTCATTCGCAACAAGGATGACGGCTACCTGCAGTCTGTCGTGCCCGGCGTGGCGGATCGTGGTGCGAACGACCACTACGCGCTGCGCGGTCAGCTTGCCTGGCAGCCAGCCGATGGCACCAACGTAGGTTTGATCGTGCGCTATCTGCGCGCCGACAAAGAGCGCCAGGCAGGTTTGTATTCGCACGAGGCCGCCTGCCCGAACGGCAATTTCCAGGGTGAGTTCACGCCGCCGACCCTGACGTGTCCCTACTGGTCGGCGTTCATCAATGAAGGGTTTCCGCCGGTTGCGGGCACGGCTACCGGGCTTCCGGGTCCTGGCACCACCGGCACGGGCTTCCGCGACGATTCCATCAGCCCGAGTCGCGGCGGCAATCCGTGGCGGACGGCAGAGACGACGCCTTCCTATGTCGATCGCACCATCAAGGCGGCCACAGTTCGCGTCGACAGCCGGCTCGGCGAGGTCGATCTCGTATCGATCACCGACTACCAGAGGGCTGAGAAATTCTATATCGAAGGCGGTGACGCTTCACCCGATGGCGGAGTGTTCTTCTTTCAGGGCAGCCGCCTCGAGCAGGCCTCTCAGGAGTTTCGCCTGTCGCGCACGCTCGCGGCTCACCAACTCGTCGCCGGCGTGTTCGGCATGCGGGTGAACGGCGACTACAGTGGCAAGTTCGCCGATCCGTTCTACGGGTACGATCCGCTGATCGCGGCCACGCAAGACACGAAGTCGTACGCCGTATTCGCGCAGGATGAATGGCACGTGCTGGAGAAGCTGAGTGTCATCGGTGGCCTGCGCTACTGGCGCGACCGTCGCGAGGGCGCGTACTTCGGCTACGAGCCGAGCAACGACGTCACGATCATCTTCAACCGAAACCAGGTTGCGGGACTCGTTGGGGGCGCGGCGATCAATCCCGAGCTCGTCAACGTGACGCCGTCGGATGCGGAAAAATCGTTCAAAGGTGTGACGGCGCGCCTCGAGTTCGACTATCGCGCCACCGATGACCTGCTGCTGTTCGCAAGCTACAACCGCGGCAGCAAGAGCGGCGGCTTCACCTTCTCGACCGGCACTCCGTTCGCGTTACCCGGCGCACCCGAGGCTTTCCTCAACGGCATTCCCTTCCGCCCCGAGGTGCTGAACTCGGTCGAGGCTGGTTTCAAATCTACGCTTGGCCTGCGCACCACGTTCAACGCCAGTGCCTTTTACTACAAGTACCACGACTATCAGGCGTTTGCGCAGCTCGGCATCCAGCAGACCGTCGTCAACCAGCCGGCCAACGCGGCGGGTCTCGAAGCTGAGATCAGCACTCACCCGGTCAGGGCGCTCACACTCCAAGTCGGCGCTTCGGTGCTGAACTCCACGGTGAAGGATGTGCACCTGCCGGATCTGGTCACGGTGCAGAACCATGACTTGCCGCAGGCGCCGAAGTTTTCCGGCAACGCGCTGGCGCGCTACGACATCGAGGCGGGGAGTGGGCTCGTCTCGCTCCAGAGCGACATCCTCTATTCGGACGGTTTCTGCTTCACGGTGCTTTGTGCGCCGGTCGAGCGTGAACGGTCCTACGCCGTAACCAACGCGCGCATCGGCTACTCAACTGGCGATCGGACTTGGGAAGTCGCGGCATTTCTGGAGAACGCGTTCAACCGGGAGTACCGCGTTTACGCGTTCGACAGCTCGCTCTTCTCAGGCGTAGTGGCGGGCGTGTATGGCAAGCCGCGCACTTGGGGGCTTACCGCAACCTACCGCTTCGGCGGGGCGCACGACTAGACCGCGCACTGCGAAGGCGGTCGCCCCGGTACCCAAGACGCTGGGCTATCTGTCAGATCAGATCGGGTTCTTGCATCCACGGGGGGATGTCGCGCTTGCTGTGAAGCACGCGCCAAACATCAATATGATCGGTCCGCTCGAAATAGAACACGAGGTACGGATACTTTTTCAACGGCCAAAAACGCAGACCTGGAAGATTCAGTTCACCTGCGTATCGTGATGAGCCGGCATTTGGATGGCGGCCAATATAACCGTACGCTTGCTCCAGGGCGTCAATGAAACCCAACGCAGCTTCCGGGGCGTTTTCACTCAGGTAGTAATCGATAGCCTCATCGACGTCCCGGTTGGCTCGTTCGCGCGGGACAACCGCTTTCGGCTTCACCGACGATCGCCAGCCTTGGCCTTCCGGCGCAGGCCAGCGAAGTACGCAGTGTCTATCGGCTTTGTCTGCGCAGATGAGCCGCCTGCGAGCAGAAGCTCCCGCAACCGCAGGCGGTCCTGATCCTTTCGTATGAGTTCGCGCAGGTATTCACTGCTCGTACCATATCCGCGCTGTTCGACCTGCTCGTCAACGAAATCCTTGAGCGAGCCCGGCAGGGAGATGTTCATCGTGCTCATTCCGAAATCATAATCCGATTGGCAAATTTTGGCAATCGCGCAACTGCGCGGTATCGCGTTGAAAAGGCACGTGCGCGGGGTCTAGCGCTGCGACGATTCCCAATTCTCGGCGATGTAGTGGGGCGCCGCGGAGCGCGCCAGCATTGGCCGGCCCAGAATGTGATCGGCCGCCTTCTCCGCCAGCATGATGGTCGGCGCGTTCAGATTGCCGGTGGTGACAGACGGCATGATGGAGGAGTCGACGACGCGCAGAGCCTCCACGCCGATCACGCGAGTCTCAGCATCAGTGACAGCAAGCGGGTTGTCTCTATCACCCATCCGACACGTGCAGGAGGGGTGATAGGCGCTCTCCACATGAGCCCGGACGAAGTCGTCGATCTGCGCATCCGTCTGCACCGCCGCACCGGGTTGCAGCTCGCGCCCGCGATAGGCATCGAACGCGGCTTGCGAGAAAATCTCGCGCGTCAGCCGCACGCAGGCGCGCATTTCCGCCCAGTCGTCCTCGTGACTCATATAGTTGAACTG
>JBDTUL010000422.1:0-5728 GCA_040007735.1 Gammaproteobacteria bacterium
GGTGGCCGTGGTGATCGTTGATGCTCTTGAAGTGATCGATGTCGATGATCAGCATCGAACACGGCGGCTCGTGCTCGCGCGTCAACACTTCTTCGAGTCTCCTCAGCACGTCGCGTCGATTGGGCGCGCCGGTGAGCTCGTCCGTCATCGCGAGAATGCGCATTCGCAGTGTCGTTCGTCGCTGGTGAACGGCCAACGTCGCGAGCAACGCCGCCAGTAGCACGGTGAGTGCTATGGCCACTGCCTGCAGTTGGCGCGCGCGCTTCGCTTGCACGAGCGCTTTCTCGTTCGTCTGGTTCTCGCGCAGCAGGAGTGTGTTTTCTTTCTCCTTCGCCGCCGTATCGAATTCCACTTTCTGGGCTGCGAACCGCTGGTCCAGCTGGTTCGTCAGCAGCTTGTCCGATGTGGACTTGTACTCGATGAGGTATTCGTAAGCCGAGCGCCAGTTGCCGATCTCGGCCTGCACGCGCGCCAGCTCTGCGTAAGTGAGGCTGAGGTCGCCGACGGCGTCGGCTTCGCGGAAGATCTGAAGCGCCTCGTTGAGAGAGGTGAGACTGTCCTGCACACGGCCCAGGCGGTGCAGGGCAATGCCGCGTATCAGCTGGATGTGTGCACCGAGGCGCGCATCCGTAGTCTCGAGCCGCAGCGCATCCGCGCGTTTCAGGGTATCCAGCGCTTTGCGCGGGTCGCCCGTGGCATTCGAGATCGCTGCCAGCCCGCGCAGCGCGTAGGCTTCGCCTCGCGGGTAGCCGATCTCGCGCTGGATTTCGAGCGATTCCGTGTACGCACGCTTCGCGAATTCCCATTCCTGCAGGTTCTCGTGAGCGCGTCCGAGGTTGTACAGCGTGACGGCCAGTTCGCGCCGCAGGCCGGTTTCACGTTGTGCTTTCAGCGCGCGCGTGTAGATGTGCACGGCCTGCGTGTAGTCACCCATGCGGTTATAGAGAATGGCGATGGCGTTGAGCACCGTCACCGCATGAACCGGCATGTCTATCTTTTCGAACAAGGATTGCGCGCGGCGCAGATCCGCTAGCCCCGTTGAATACTCGCCCTGGACGCCCTGCAGGTAGCCGCGCGAGAACAGTGCGGAGGCGAGCATTTCATCATCATGCGCATCGGTCGCTACGGTGACCGCGCGTTCGTAAAGAGTCTTGGCCTGCTCGTTGTCGCCAGCGGTCTCGTTGAGGTCGCCCTGGCACGTGAGCACTCCGGCGCGCAGGCCAAGGCGTTTTGCCTTGGGGAGAAGGGCAGTGGCTGCGGCGATTTGCTTTTCGGCGGCGGCCTTGTCGCGCTCGGACTCGTAGTCACAGAGAACGATGCGCGCGCGAATCTCGAGATCGGCATCCGGGTGACGTGCGAGCAGCGCGAGGGCCGCGTCGGCGTCGCGTTTGCTGGCTTCGGGATTGATGCGCATGCCGAGCACGCTGCGCTCGATCAACGCGCGAGCCGTAATCGGGCCCGCGGCGCGCGCCGTGCCGGCGCTCGCAAGCAAAACCAGCAGCAGACACGCCAGCCACGCCGCTTGCGAAACCCGAAGAAAAGTTGGCCGCTGCTGTGAACCCATCGTGTGTCGTGTTGTATAGAGGCTGGACATCCGCTGGCGGAACGACGGAACGGATCGAATTTAGCCCATTCGCTGCTGCATGCGCGCTGGTATGGCGTCCATGTTCTCCACCGCGGTGCGGAGAAGGCGTGCGCGGCTTGGCAATTTTTGCATTATGGCAAACAAATGCCGCTCCCCGGCGGGGAGTAAGTGCCCGCCGCTCCTCGATATATGAGACCCCGTTCTCGTCAAGCGCTGCACCATTAGGACGATAAAGAGCGGGCACGAACCGCCTGCGTTGACGGGGAGCGGGCATTGGCCTCGCACGGACGCAGCGTGACGGACGATCCCGTCCAATCGGAACTGAAGGATTTGAGCCCATGGGTTTTCGCAGAGTGTGGGTGAGCGCGGCGGAACTGGCCGACCTGCGTGGCAAGGTCGCTGCCGTCAGCGGCGCCCAGCCGATGATCGAGTTCGACCTGAACGGTATCGTGCTCGGTGCCAACGACAATTTCCTCAAGGCCTCTGGATATTCGCTCAGCGAGATCCGCGGCCAGCACCACCGCATGTTCGTGGACGCGGCTCAGCGTGACACCGCTGAATACAAGGCGTTCTGGGAAAAACTCCGGCGCGGCGAACACCAGACCGCGCAGTACAAGCGCGTGGCGAAGAACGGCCGCCCCGTGTGGGTGGAAGCGACGTACTACCCGATTGCAGACGGCCGCAACAAACCGTTCAAGGTGGTGAAGTACGCCACCGACATCACCGAGCGCATGTTGGCGCAGGCGGACGGCGCGGGCCAGCTGGCCGCCATCCGCAAGGCGCAGGGGGTGGTGGAGTTCGACCTGAACGGCATCATCCAGACGGCGAACGACAACTTCCTGCGCATCATGGGCTACACGCTCGATGAAGTGCGCGGCAAGCATCACAACCTTTTCGTGGATCCCGCTTATCGCGAGAGCGCGGAATACCGCGCCTTCTGGGCGAAGCTCGCGCGCGGCGAATATGACTCGGCCCAGTACAAGCGCATTGGCCGCGGCGGCCGCGAGGTATGGATCCAGGCAAGCTACAACCCGATCCTCGACGCGGCGGGCAATCCATTCAAGGTGGTCAAGTACGCAACCGACGTGACCGATCGGGTGACCTTTTCCGAGCAGCTGCGCAGCGCGGTTGCGGAGACTCAGGCGGTGGTCACCGCGGCCGCGGAGGGCGACCTCACGCGCCGTATTTCCCTCACGGGAAAGAGCGGTGAGCTCGGGACACTGTCGCAAGGCGTGAATTCGCTGATCGATGTGATGTCGAGGCTGGTCAAGGAGATCAAGGGCGCCGCCGGCGAAGTGCAGATGGGTGCGGACGAGATCTCCTCCGGCAACATGAATCTCTCGCAGCGAACGGACGATCAGGCGGCGAGCCTGGAAGAGACCGCTTCTTCGATGGAGCAGATGGCGAGCACGGTGAGGCAGACTGCGGAGAACGCAGGCCAGGCGAACCAGCTTGCGATCGATGCCTGCGCGCAGGCCGAGAAGGGTGGAGCGGTGGTGGGCGCCGCGGTCGCCGCGATGAGTGGCATCAACGCGTCTTCACGAAAGATTGCCGACATCATTGGCGTGATCGACTCCATCGCGTTTCAAACGAATCTGCTGGCGTTGAATGCGGCGGTGGAAGCGGCACGAGCTGGCGACCAGGGGCGCGGGTTTGCGGTGGTGGCCACCGAAGTGCGCAGCCTCGCGGGGCGCAGCGCCACCGCGGCGAAAGAGATCAAGGCACTCATTCACGACAGCGTCGCGAAGATCGCGGAGGGCGGCAAGCTCGTGGATGAGTCGGGGCGCACGCTCACGGAGATCGTGGCGTCGGTGCGCAAGGTGACGGATATCGTCGCGGAGATCGCCGCGGCGAGCCGTGAGCAGTCCGCCGGCATCGAGCAGGTGAACAAGGCGATCATGCGCATGGACGAAGGCACGCAGCAGAACGCGTCTCTCGTGGAAGAGGCCGCCGCCGCGAGTCAGGCCATCGTGACGCAGGCGCATGCTTTGAATGGGATGATTGCGCACTACAGAGTGGGTGGGGGCGCTGGCGGCGCCGCGCCCGCCTCGGGAACGATGTCGGGAGCGGATAAGCCCAAGCGCGCGGCGGCTTGAGCTTTTTGCACTGAGCGTCGCCGCACTGTGGTTCGTTGCGCTGAGGCTCGTTGCGCTGATCTTCGCTGAGGCGCACTGAGCCCCGATCGGCTTCCAGGTCCCAGCCGCCCGGCGATTGAGCTGAAACCGTAGCAATCTTTCTACCCATCGGGGAGCCCTCGTGAACATACAAGGGCTCTTGGAGCGGCATCAGAAGCCCTCAACCGCCGGGCGGCTGGGAGCCCCCCATCGCTATTGCAGGCGCGCCATCCAAGCAGCGCCCTTTATACTGTCGGCCTCTCCTCATGTGCACTCGGGAAAAACTCCCGGGTTGGCGAGGCGCAGTCCATGCAGTTATCTGAACCCAGTGCGTTGGTCACCGAGAGCCCCGTCTCTCCGTGGCGCGACGTGGCCGTCGTCATCGGCATCACCGTGGCTTCCGCCTGGCTTGCCGCGCGTTTCGAGTTCAACGAGCTGCTGTTCGCACAAACCCGCAAATGGGAGCCACTGCAGCTCGACGAATGGCCGGTAGCCTTGTTCGTCCTGGCATTCTGCCTGGTGTGGCTTTCGTGGCGGCGAAATCAGCAGACTCGGGTGCAGTTGCTCGCGCGGCAAGCGGCTGAGGCTCGGCTATCGGGCGCGCTGGAAGAGAACCGCAAACTGGCGCATCAGCATTTGCGCATTCAGGAATCCGAGCGCAAGCATCTCGCGCGCGAGCTGCACGATGAGCTCGGCCAGTATCTCAACGCCATCAAGCTCGACGCGGTCTCATTGGTCGACACTACGGTGGGCGACAACCCTGCGGCCACCGATGCCGGTGTGTCGCGCCACGCGTCAGAGCGAATCATCCAGGCGGTGGATCACGTGTATGGCGTGGTCAGCGATATGATCCGGCGCCTGCGCCCCGTGGGGCTGGATGAGCTGGGGCTCGTTGCCGCGCTCGAGAACTGCGTGGACCATTGGCGTCAGCGTCTTCCCAATGCCCGGTTTTCGCTTTCCGTCACCGGCAACTTCGAGGGCTTGAGTGAGCCCGTCAACGTGGCCCTGTACCGGCTCATTCAGGAGGGGCTGACGAACAGCTTCAAGCACGCGGACGCGAAGCACATCGAAATCGCCCTGCAGAGAAGCGAAGCGGCAGATGAGAGCCGCGAGCTGAAGCTCACTGTGAAGGACGATGGCCGCGGCACCGATCCTACTCTGCGTAAAACGGGATTTGGCCTGAGCGGCATGCGGGAGAGAGTGGAGATGATGGGCGGTCGATTTGCCATCGACAGCGCGCCGGGGCGCGGATTCAGTTTCGAAGCGCGGCTGCCTGCAGTGGGGCTCGAGTAATGGCTGCGACATCGGCGGGAAAAGTAACGGTGCTGCTCGTCGACGATCACGCGGTGGTACGTGAAGGGTATCGGCGCTTGCTCGAGCGCAGCGGCGACATTGTCGTACTCGGCGAGGCGGCGAACGCCAGCGACGCGCACGACCTGTTCTGCAACCTTTCGCCGCAGGTGGTTGTCATGGACATCGCGCTGCCTGGAATCAGCGGCATCGAAGCGATGCGCAGAATGCTTGCACGGGAGCCCGAGACGCGCGTTCTGATCTTCAGCATGTACGAGGACGCTATCTTCGCAAACCGCGCGTTGCAGGCAGGCGCCTGTGGCTACGTCACCAAGGCGAGCGCGCCGAACGTGCTGGTGGAGGCGGTGCACGTTGTCGCTCGGGGCAAGAAATACATCAGTGCTGAAATTGCGCAGAGCCTGGCGCTGCGTAGTGTGGTTGCGGATGCGGCTGCGACAGATGGGCTTTCCGCGCGCGAGTTCGAAGTTCTCAGGCTTTTGGCGCAGGGCCATTCCGTTCGCGATATCGCACAGACGATGGGGCTGAATCCCAAGACGGTGGCGAATCACCAATCGGCGATCAAACAAAAACTCGGGGCCGACACGGCTGTTCAGTTGTTGCGGATTGCCGGGAGTATGGGATTGGATCCGGATAAGGCGCAGTAGATCTCGGAACTGGAACTCACGAAGGGCCTCTCCAGCCGCCGGGCGATTGAGGGCTTCTGAAGCTGCATCAAGAG
>JBDTUL010000423.1:0-5722 GCA_040007735.1 Gammaproteobacteria bacterium
CGATCTGCGCCGCGCGCGCTCAGCCACCATGTCCCAGATTCCCACCAAGACCGGTGCGGCCGCGGCTGTCGGCCTCGTGCTGCCGGAACTGAAGGGCAAGCTGGATGGCTTCTCGGTACGCGTGCCCACCATCAACGTCTCGCTGGTGGACCTCACGTTCAGCGCGAAGCGCGCGACCAGTGTCGATGAAATCAACAAAGTGATGAAGGAAGCTGCGGCGGGTGCATACAAGAGCATCATGGCGTACAGCGACGGCCCCCTGGTCTCGGTGGATTTCAACCATGACCCGCACTCGGCAACCTTCGATTCCACCCTCACCAAAGTGGCCGAAGGCACGCTCGTGAAGGTGTGCGCCTGGTACGACAACGAATGGGGTTTCTCGAACCGCATGCTCGACACGACGGTGGCCTGGTCGAAGGCATCATGAAAGTACTGCGCATGACGGACACGGACCTGCGCGGCAAGCGGGTCCTGATAAGGGAAGATCTGAACGTGCCGGTGCATGCCGGCGCGGTCACCAGCGACGCGCGCATCCGCGCGGCGCTGCCGACCATCCGTTATGCGCTGGACCAGCACGCCAAGGTGTTCATCCTGTCGCATCTCGGGCGGCCGGAAGAAGGCGTGTATGACGAGCAGTTCTCGCTGGCGCCGGTGGCTGCGCGCCTGTCGGAGCTGCTCGGCAAGTCCGTTCCCTTGCGCAAGGATTGGGTGGATGGCGTGGACTGCCCCGCGGGTAGCGCGGTGTTGTGCGAGAACGTTCGCTTCAACAAAGGTGAAAAGAAAGACAAGGAAGATCTGGCGCGCAAGATGGCTGCGCTCTGCGATGTGTTCGTGATGGATGCGTTTGGCACCGCCCATCGCGCGGAGGCGAGCACGCACGGCGTGGCGCGCTTCGCGAAGATCGCCTGCGCCGGCCCGCTGCTGGTCGGTGAGCTGGATGCGCTTGAGCGGTCGCTGGAAAAGCCGGCACGCCCGCTGGTCGCCATCGTGGGCGGCTCGAAGGTGTCCACGAAGCTCACGGTGCTGGAATCGTTGCTGGCGAAGGTAGACAAGCTGATCGTGGGCGGCGGCATCGCCAACACGTTCCTGGCGGCCACCGGCGTGAAGGTCGGAAAGTCCCTGCACGAAGCGGAGATGCTGGATGTCGCCCGCAAGTTGCTCGTCCAGGCCAAAGCGAAAGGCACCGAGATCCCGCTGCCGACCGATGTGGTGGTGGGGCGCGAATTCGCCGCCACCGCGCACGCGGACGTGCGGGATGTCAGCGAAGTCAAAAGCGACGAGATGATCCTGGATATCGGTCCGGACACCTCCGAAGCGTTCGGCAAGGTGCTTGCGACCGCCGGCACCATCATCTGGAATGGCCCGGTCGGCGTCTTCGAGTTCGACCAGTTCGGCGAAGGTACGCGCGCCATTGCCAATGCCATCGCGCGCGGCAAGGCGTTTTCACTGGCAGGTGGTGGCGACACGCTTGCGGCCATCGAAAAGTATGGCGTCGAGGATGGCATCTCGTATATTTCGACCGGCGGTGGCGCATTCCTTGAATTCGTCGAGGGCAAGCGCCTTCCCGCCGTAGCTATTCTCGAAGAACGCGCCGCTTCGGCGTAAACCAAGTGGGCGCAGGATGCTGAGACGAACGAAGATTGTGGCGACAGTCGGCCCGGCCACGGACGACCCGGCCGTCCTGACGGAGATGGTTCACGAGGGAATGGACGTCGCGCGGCTCAACGCCTCGCACGGAACACGAGACGACCAGCGTCGCCGCCTCACCATGCTGCGTGAGATTTCGGCGAAGGCCGACAAGACCATTGGCGTGTTGATGGATCTCGGCGGCCCCAAGATTCGCATCGAGAGTTTCCTCGGCGGCAAGGTCTTCCTAGAAGAGGGCAAGCCCTTCGCGCTCGACACCGCCCTCGACGCCAAGTCCGGCACGGTGGATGTGGTCGGCTGCGCCTACAAGAACCTGCCGAAAGACGTGGCGCCGGGCGACACGCTGCTGCTGAACGATGGGCAGATCGTGCTCGGCGTCGAAAGCGTCACTCCCACGCGCATCGCTACGCGGGTGAAGGTGGGCGGAGAACTGTCCGACCGCAAGGGTCTCAATCGCCAGGGCGGGGGCATCTCGGCTCCGGCCTTGTCCGACAAGGACCGCGACGACATCCGCTTCGCCGCCGAGGAAGGCATCGACTACATCGCAGTGTCCTTTGCGCGCACCGCGAACGACATCGAGCAGGCCCGCGCCGTCGCTCGCAAGTGGAAGAGCGAAGCCCGCATCCTGGCCAAGATCGAACGGCAGGAAGCGGTGACGAACCTAGCGGAAATCATCGACGCATCGGATGCCATCATGGTGGCGCGCGGCGACCTCGGCGTCGAAATGGGCTATGCCGAGCTCACCGGCTTGCAGAAGACCATCATTCACGAGTCGCGCATGCGAAACCGTGTGGTCATTACGGCCACGCAGATGATGGAATCGATGATCCACAACCCGGTGCCGACGCGCGCCGAAGTGAGCGACGTGTCGAACGCGGTGATGGATGGCACCGATGCGGTCATGCTCTCGGCGGAAACCGCCGCGGGGCGTTACCCCATCAAGGCGGTCAAGGCGATGGCGCAGGTCATCGAGGGCGCCGAGAAATATCAGTTACGCCACGACCGCGTGCGTCACCGCGTCGAAGGCAACTTCCGGAGCCAGGAAGAAGCGATCGCGATGGCCGTCATGTACACGGCCAATCACATGAAGGTGCGCGCCATCGTGGCGCTCACCGAGTCTGGCGCCACGCCGCTGTGGATGTCGCGCCTGCGGTCCGATATCCCCATCTACGCGTTCACCCGCCACGAAGTCACGCGCCGTCGCGTCACGCTCTATCGCGGCGTGTATCCGGTGGTTTACGACGTGCCGGATGCCAATTCGGCGCAAGAGCTGTACCACTCCATTTTCTCGCGCCTCCTCGAGCTGTCGCTGGTAGAGCGCGGCGACCTGGTCATTCTCACGAAGGGTGAGCTGTCGGGCATCGAGGGCGGCACCAACTCGCTGCAGATTTTGAAAGTCGCGCTGGACTAAGGAGCGGTCGTGCGGATTCTGAAGATCGTCGCGGGCACGGTTGTGGTGCTCGTGCTCGTCGTGCTTGTTGCGGCCTACCTCGTGCTGTCGGGCTCGCTGCCCAAACTCGACGGCGGCGTCGATGCGCCGGGCCTCGCCGGGCCGGTTTCCATTTCGCGCGATGCGCTCGGCATCCCCACCATTACTGCGGCCAATCGCGTGGACCTCGCGTACGGCACGGGCTTCGCGCACGCGCAGGATCGCTTCTTCCAGATGGATCTCTCGCGCCGCCTCGCGGCGGGCGAACTGTCTGAGGTATTCGGCAAAATGGCGCTGGAGCAAGACGAGAAAGCGCGCCTGTTCTCGTTCCGGAAGCATGCGCAGGCGGTCATTGCGCAATCGTCGCCCGAGCAGCGCGCCATGGTTGAAGCCTATGCGCGTGGTGTAAACGCTGGGCTTGCGAGCTTGAGCAGTCGCCCGTGGGAGTACTGGGTGCTGCAGGTGAAACCCGCGCCTTGGTTGCCCGAAGACACCGCGCTCGTGTCATACGCCATGTGGTGGGACCTTCAGTACAACAGCCTGCAGCGTGAGATCGTGCGGCTCACGGTGAACTCGCGGTTGGGCGGCGCGGACTGCGCCAGTGGCTGGAAATGCGCGCTCGCGTTTTTCTACCCGCACGCCACGAGTTGGGACAGCCCGAATTCCCCCACGGCGCTCGCGCCGTTTGGGGCGATTCGTATTCCTGCCGAGAACGAACTCAACGTTCGTGCGAAGAGCGATGCTTCCTCGAGCACAGGGCACAGTCCAGATGCGCCGGCAGTGGTGGGCAGCAATGGGTGGGCGGTATCGGGCAACCTCACGAAGTCCGGCGCGGCGCTCGTTGCCAGCGACATGCATTTGAACCTTCGTGTGCCGACGGTGTGGTATCGCGCGCGGTTGAAGATCAGTGGGAAGGCAGATGCGGCGGGCGCGTTATCGTCTGGCGCGGGAGCGGGAGCGGGAGCGGGTGTGGGTGTGGGTGTGGGTGTGGGCCAGGGCGAGGTCGCCGGTGCGGTTGCCGGTGCAAGCGAAAATGCGGGCGAGGGCGCTGGTACCGGTGCGGGCGAAAATGCGAGCGTGAAAGCGGGTGCACCCGCCCGTGGGATGTCTCTTGACCTCAATGGTCTTACGTTGGCCGGCGCACCGGTGCTGGTCGCGGGCTCGAACGGGCACATCGCCTGGGGCTACACCAACAGCTACGGCGACTGGTCGGACGTTACGCTCGCACCTTGTGAATCCGCCGCGCAGTCGGTGGCCGAGACTATTCACGTCAAAGGCGACAGCGACGTGTCGTTCGCCGTGAAGTCGGGGCCGGCCGGAGTGTTGCTCCAGGCGGCCGCAAAACAGAGTGGCTGCTGGTTTGCGCGCTGGCTCGCCACGGTGCCGGCCGCTACGAACTTCAACATCGTTGCGCTCGAGACGGCACGGACAACGGCTGACGCTTTGGCGCTTGCGCCCACCATCGGCATTCCTCATCAGAATCTCAACATCGGCGATTCCCAAGGGCATATCGCGTGGTCGATTCTCGGCCGCATTCCCGATGCTGTGGGCGATGCGCGCACGAGCGGCGACGCTCCGTGGACTACGGCGACGTCGCATCCTCGTTTGATGGATCCGCCGTCTGGCCGAATCTGGACTGCGAACGCGCGCGCGATCGATGACGCTACCTATGAAGCGTTGATTGGGGGAGACGAGGCGCCGCTGGGTTCGCAGTACGACCTGGGTGCGCGAGCCGGGCAGATTCACGAGGACCTGATGGCGATCTCATCCGGTGCCACGCCTGAAGACATGCTTCGTGTTCAGACGGACGACGGTGCGCGGTTTCTTACGCGCTGGCATGACCTGCTGCTTTCGTTGCTCGACGACGCAGCTGTTCAGGGTCATGCGGATCGGGCGGAGCTCAAACGAGTGTTGGTGGAGTGGCGGGCGCGGGCGAGCACAGATTCCGTTGGGTACCGCGTGGTGCGGGCGTTTCACCAGCTCACCGAGCGTGCGGTGTGGGAGATGCTCCTGCATGCGCTCGACATCGATCCGGCCGAGGCGTGGGTGCCTGCTCAGTTCGAAGGGGCGCTGTGGGAGATGGTCAACAAGCAGCCCGTGCATTTGCTCGCCGCGAGCTATCCGGACTGGCACGCCTTTTTGCTCGGTCAGGTGGATGCCACGCTCACTGAGCTCAAGAAGTCCTGCCCCCAGCTCGATCACTGCACGTGGGGCCAGCGCAGCATCGTTAAGGTGCGTCACCCGCTTTCCCGTTCGCTCTCGTTCGCCAGCGCGTTCCTGGATATGCCCACCGTAGAGCTCCCCGGCGACCACGATATGCCGCGGGTTCAAGACGGATCGTTCGGTGCTTCCGAACGCTTCGGCGTTTCCCCGGGCCACGAAGCCGAAGGCTACCTCACCATCGCCGGCGGCCAGAGCGGCCACCCGCTATCGCCCTACTACCGCGCCGGCTTCAAGGAATGGGCCGAAGGCAAACCCCTGCCTTTCCTGCCTGGGGTCGCTGAGCATGAGCTGACCTTGGAGCCATCTTCGCGCTGAGGGCGATGGTGTTCTGACTCCCGGCCGGCGGACCTCGTGGTGAATTCCGCTCTCCAGCCGCCCGGCGATTGAGCAACTGTGTTGTGGGTCAAGCGATTTGGTGCAGTG
>JBDTUL010000424.1:0-5722 GCA_040007735.1 Gammaproteobacteria bacterium
GTCATGTCGTAAATTGTCATGCCCGCCGGCGCGAGCACCGCGTTGATGGATGAAACGAGCACGATGCGCCCGTCATGCTGCGGAATCATCGCGGGCAGCACTGCGCGACAGGAATTGAGAATGCCTTTCAGGTTGACGTCGACGAGCCGGGTCCACTCGGCCTCGGTGGAATCGAGCAGGCGCCCCGAGGTTTGAATTCCCGCGTTGCCTACCAATGCATCGATGCGGCCCCAGCGCGATTGGGCTTCATCCGCAACGGCCTTGCAGTCACTCGGCACTGAGACATTGCAGGCGAACCCAACGCTTTCGATGCCGTAGCGAGCGTGCACATCGCGAGCGGTGATCGCCGCCGCCTCGCCGTCGACATCGGCGGCGAGCACGTGATAGCCCTGCCTGGCAAAAACGTTTACGCAGGCTTTGCCGATGCCGGCACCGGCGCCCGTAATGACACAAACGCGTGGATTACTGCTCATGGCGAAAGTCCTGCCAGTGAGTGCTCGGTCGTCGCGCTCGGTGTTGGCCGTTCGCAAGCCAGCTCATGCAAGCACCGGCCGTGGCCGCGGCACGTAGTCGATCAGGCACACACCGCCCTGTTGCTGCATGCTTTGCGCGTCGTATTGATGCAGCTCGAGTGAGACTCCGTTGGGATCGGTGGTCGTCACCACCCAGGTGTTGTCCTCACCCAACCGCTTCTCGCTTGCTTTGAACCCGGCGGCGACGAGGTCGGCGCGCAACGCTTCGATATCGTCGGACTCGATCGCGAAATGCCGGACGACTCCTTCCAGACGAACGCTTTCCACCCGGATGACTTCAAGAAACGTCTCGTTGTCGAACTTCAGGTAGTACCCGATCAGCAACCCGGCCGGATTGCGAAACTCGAACTGGCGCCGCAGGCCCAGGCAACCGTAGAAGCGTTCCGTGGCCTCCAGGTCGGCGGATTCGATGGCAACGTGGCCCAGTCTGATCACGTTGATACTCCGGGCACGACGGATTTACCGGATGCACTGGAGCTGCCTGACGCTGGCGCCGACGTCGACCCGGACGGAGCCTCGCCGCCCGCTGTCCACCACTGCGTGCCGGCGACATCCTGCAGAAACGCATCCCGAGCGGCGTCGTCCTGCGCAAAGAGCGTTGCCAGCACCTTCCGTGCAACGGCATCGGCCGGCCAGCGAAGCTGCCGCCCATCAGACTGAGAAATCGTCACCAGCAATTCGCCGATGAGGGCGGGGTCGAGCGCGTTGGGCAGCCGTGCTCGCAGCTCAGTCAATTGGTGCTCGATGAGCGCGCGATAGGGAGAGTTTGCGGGGTAGCCGGGCGGCAGACACGCTTTGCTTTCCGGCGAAGTCGCGTGATCGGACGTTGCAGTATCGGATGCGGCGTTGGTTCCGGGCAGGCTCGAATCGAATATGCGCGTGGCGTAAAGCCCGCCCTCGACCAGTGCCAGCTTGATGCCCCACCGATCCACTTCGTGTCGCAGCGACTCTGTGGCGCCTTCGACCGCGAATTTGCTCGCGGTGTAGGCAACGTCGCCTGGCAGTCCCGCCACTCCGGAGAGCGAGCTGATCATGATGATGTATCCGCTTCGCTGAGCCCGCATCTGAGGCAGCACGGCGCGCGCCAACAGGAAGGGGGCGAAGAAGTTTGTTTCCATCACCGAGCGCAACGCCGTTTCGTCCAGGTCTTCGAATGCGCCCGCGCGCAGGAGGCCTGCGTTGTTCACGAGTACGTCGAGTTTGCCGGCTTCGCGCACGATTCGCGCTATCAGCGGTGCGAATGCCGAAGGAGAGGTGACCTCCAGTTCCACTACGCGAATGTCGAGTGCCTCGCGCGTCGCTATCTCTTTGAGCGGGCCGGCTTTTGAGAGGCTGCGCATGGAGGCGTACACGATGTCGCCGCGGCGGGCGAAGGCGAGCGCGCTGGCGTAGCCGAAGCCGCTGCTGCAACCGGTTATTAGAACGACTGACATGCGAGATGTGCTCCGTTGAAAAATCTATTCTTAGCCGCCCGGCGATTGAGGGCTGCCGGGGCAGCTGAGATCAAGAGCCCTCAAACGCCGGGCGGCTGGGAGAGCGTCTCTAACTCTAACTCTAACTCTAACTCTCACTCTCACTCTCGCACTCATATCGCAACCCAACCTGCTCCCGTACCGCGTCCATCGTCCGCATGATCGAGAGCGTCTCATTGAGCGGCATCACCAGGCTTTCGGTCCGCCCCTGCCGTAACGCGCTCACCACCTCGCGCACCTGATACCCATACCCGCTGCCTGCCACAGGAAACTCAGATACGGATGAGGTCCCGTCCTGCTTCCAGACAGTCAGCCGGGCCGGCCTGAAAACCGGCGCCGCGAGACAAATGCGCCCGCTCTCACCCATGATCTCAAGGTCCGGCGAACGCCGCGTACGCAACGAGATATAGAGCAGGGCGGTCGACCCGTCCGGGTGATCCAGAATAATAGTGTCCTGCTCGTCCACACCCCGGCTGCCCAAGATGCCGGAAGCCAGAACCCGGCTCGGCGCACCCAGCACCATGGACGCGAGCGACACCAGGTACACACCTGCATCCAGCAGAACACCGCCGCCGAGCGTCTTGTTCAATAGATAGTGATCCGCGTCGAAGTCGGGCACAAACGCGCCGCCGCCCACGATCAGGCGCACGCGCCCGATGGCGCCAGCCGCAATAATTTCCCGCACGGCTACGAGGGCAGGCAGAAACCGCGTCCACATCGCCTCCATGACGAACAGCTTGCGGTTTCGCGCCTCGGTGATGACGGCCTGCGCCTGCGCTGCGTTGATCGTGAAGGGCTTTTCACACAGCACCGCCTTCGACCCGCGCAGGCAGGTGAGCATGTTCTCGTGATGCAGCGTGTGCGGCGTAGCCACGTACACGGCATCCACTTCGCGATCGGCAGCGAGGTCGGCAGCGCTCCCCCAGGTGTGGGGAATGCCATGGAGAGCCGCGAACTCCCGGGCCTTTTGCACATCCCGGGAAGCCACTGCCACGAGTTCGATGCCCTCAGCGCGCATCGCCGTGAGCTCGCGCGCAAGGGTGGCGGCCATGCGCCCGGTTCCGAGGATTCCCCAGCGGACTGTGTGCATCGTTGTTGGCAGTGCTGACTTGTGGTGCTTATCGATGCTGACAGAAACTTCCTGGTGCACCTGTTACTTTTGGTTATGTGGCGAATTAGAAACCATAAGTTGTTGTTGGCCGTCTAACGTCTATTCTGCTCTGGGCTGCAAATTTCGCCGATGCGTTCGGTCTGACGTTGTGAGCCGGCAACACATAACAATCCGGGGGTTCGAATGAAAAGAATCTGCATCATCACGGTGGGCATCGCGCTGACGACGCCGCTCGCCGCTTGGGCTCAGGACGCGGCCTCACTCGATGAAATCGTCGTTACGGCCCAGCGCCGCGAGCAGAACCTGCAGGAGGTTCCGATCAGCATCACCGCCTTCACGGGCGAGCAGCTCGAGAAGTCGAATATCAAAGGCGCCGTGGACTACCTGGCGCAGACCCCCAATGTCAGTTTCACCGAAGACGCCCAGTCGGGCAGCCGCGGTCTCGGCATCTCCATCCGGGGTGTCAACAACCTGGTGTCGGGCGAGAACGCCTTCGTAAACTCGGTGGGCATCTATCTCGATGAGTTCAGCGTGGCCTCCGTCCCCAATGGCGTGGCGAACCCGTTCCTGCCGGACATGGAGCGCGTCGAAGTACTGCGCGGCCCGCAGGGCACCTATTTCGGCCGCAACTCACTCGGCGGCGCGCTCAACCTGGTGACGCGGGCCCCGACGGACAAATACGAAGGCCAGGTCACTCTCGGCACGGAGTCCTACGAAGACGCCGGCGAGATGTACAACATCACAGGCACGTTCAACGCCCCTGTCACTGACAAGTTCAAACTGCGTGGCACGGCCTTCTACGAAGACAGTTCCGGCCTCGTGAAGAACATCAACCCTTCCGGCGCCAACGACAGCGGCCACAAGTGGATCAACCTGCGCTTGCGCGGCGAGCTGGAGGCCACGGACAGCACGCGGCTCGGCTTCACGGTCATCTACGCGAAGGAAGAGCAGGGCACCGATGAGACCGTGCCCTCCGGAGTGCTCGATCTCGACACCGTGGATACCTTTGGTTTCCAGCCGGGCGTTGCCTTCGACCCCGGCACCGGTTTCTTCCCGCAGAACCAGAACAAGCTCAGTCACGACCTGGATGAGTCGAACGACCTGCGCACCACGATCGGCATCGTCAACTTCGCCCACGACATCTCCGACCAGCTCACCTGGAAGGCGGTCGCCGGCGTCATCGATGCGAAGCAGGATCGCCTGTTCGACAACGACCTGATCGGCAATCTCGACGTGCTGTCCCGGACGAATCAATACGAAGGCAAGTCGTGGAGCGTCGAGACGCGGCTCGAGTCCCGCACGGCCACGGTCGATTGGACGGTCGGCGCCATGTACGCGCAGGACGACCAGGATCAGTTCAACAACGTCGCGGTGTCGAGCAACCCGACGGCGATGTTCGATGGGGTGGGCTTCCTGCCGCCGTTCCCGCCGGGGCTCGGCCTTGCCCGCAACACCAAGAACTTCCACGTGGACAGCGTCGCGGCCTTCGCCGATGCCACGTGGCACGTGAACGAGAAATTGGACCTGACGGCGGGTGCTCGCTATACAACGGACGATGTTGAGAACAGCCGCACGTCCTTCGGCACAGCGCCGACTCAGGCGGGCGGCCCGGGGCCTGGTTTCTTCGAGAGCTTCGTCAACTTCGCGCGGCCTGAGGCGCACGACAAGCGCAGCTTCAACGATGTAACGCCTCGCGCGGTGCTTCGCTACAAGTGGACCGATGCAGCCAGCGGGTATGTCACCGTCTCCAAGGGCTACAAGGCCGGCGGCGCCAGCACCGGTAACAATACCAATGCGGAGGGCTCCCCCGCCATTGCGGTCGGCTTCAACAAGGAAACGCTGGATAACTACGAAGTCGGCGTGAAGACGGAGTTCCTCGACCGCCGCGTGCGCCTGAACGCCTCGGTGTTCTACATGAAGTGGAAAGACCTGCAGATGGAGGCGTTCCGCTTCCTGACGCCGGGCGACTTGTCGTCGAACTTCGAGCAGACCATCAACATTCCCAAGGCGGATGCCCAGGGAGCCGAGCTCGAGCTGGTGGCGCGTGCAACGGAGTACTTCACGATCGGGGGCAACATCGGTTACCTCGATACGAAGATCAAGGAGAACCAGGCGTGCGCCGTGAGCGTGGTGGACCCGGATTGCGTCAACGGACACAAGTTCTCTGAGATCAGCGGCGGCTACAAGGTGAACTTGCAGGGCCTGCCGATTCCCAAGTCGCCGAAGGTCACGGCGAGCGCGTTCGGCGAGTACCGCATTCCGTTCGGCAACAACTCTGGATGGTTGCGGGCCGAGTTCGTGCACCGTGACAGCCAGTACTCCGACATCGAAGCGCTCACCAACCAGCAGACGCTCGGGCCATCCCCCAACCAGGGGCTGTCGCGTGTCGTGCCGGCGAACGAATTCCCCTACAAGGTTCCTTCGTTCGACGTGGTGAACCTGCGCGGTGGATTCGATTGGGAGAAGGCTTCCCTGGCGCTGTACGTGCAGAACGTGGGCGATGAGAAGTACTACACGGGCACGCAGGAGAACTTCGGCCTCAGCGGAATCCGGCTGCGCCCGCACCCGCGGGTATTCGGCGCGAACGTCACGTTCAGGTTTTAACC
>JBDTUL010000425.1:0-5710 GCA_040007735.1 Gammaproteobacteria bacterium
AGGCAGCACGACCCTGTGGGTTTGATTGTGTTTGACGACTCGATTCGCCAGTACCGGCCGCCGTCGGGCCGCGTGGGGAGTTTGCAGGGCGTGCTGCATGCGTTGGAGGCGACCACTCCCGGCCGGCGCACGGACCTTGAAGGCTGCTTCCGGAAGTTTCGCGAACACATGACGCGGCGGGGATTGGTCGCTGTGATCTCGGATCTTTACTGCGATCCGCTGGAGATGAGCCGCGTCGTGCAGCCGCTGGCTTACACCGGGCACGACATTGTGTTCTTTCACGTGCTCGACCCCGGTGAGATCGACCCGCAGTGGCGGGACTCCGTGTTGTTTGAGGATATGGAGTCGGGGCAGACACTGGAGGTGTCACCGGACTATCTCGAGGGCGGCTATCGCACGCGTCTGGAACAACATCTCGCCGGCGTGCGGCGTGCTGCGGCGAGTGTGGGTGCGGACCTGGTGCTCGCACGAACGGACGAGCCGCTCGATCGTGCCCTTCGAAGGTATCTGATGTTTCGGCAGAGGCACTGAGGGATGTTGCTCGCACCCCTCTTCCTTCTCGGTCTGCTCGGCGTCGGTTTGCCGCTGTGGCTGCACCGCTTCGCGCGCGACACGCGAACGAAGGAACCGTTTGCGTCGTTGATGTTGCTTGAGGCCAACCGCATTCATCGCAGCCGGGAGCACACGCTTCGGTATTGGCTGCTGCTGGCGTTGCGAATCTCTTTGCTCTTGCTGGTGGTTCTTGCATTCGCGCAGCCGGTGTTGCCATGGCGAACGCCGCCGCTCGAGGCGCGCGACCGCACCTTGCATGTGATTGTGTTGGATACGTCGCTGTCGATGCAGCAAGGTGCGCGGTGGCAGCGTGCCGTTGAGAAGGCGCGGAGTTTGATCGACTCGATGCGGGCTGCGGACCAGGGGATGCTGGTTACTGCGGACTCACGTGTGCGCGTGGTGCGCGGGCCGGTGAATCAGAGTTCGGCCGATGAGCTGCGTACGGCCCTTTCGGCAGTTCGCCCTGGGCCTGCGCGCCTGGACTACGGGATGCTGATGACCAGCGCCAGATCGTGGCTCGGCACCGGGCGGCCGGCCACCCAATTGCATTTGATTACGGACCTTCAGCAGTCGGCGACACCGCTTCAGCTTGCGGATCTGGAGCCGCCTGAAGGGGTGAAGCTGGTGATCGAGGATGTGGGGGTGGGCGACGCTGCTGGTGTCAATCAATACGTAACCTCTGTTGCGCCGTCTGCGCAGGACTCGAACGAGTTGGCAGTGCGGGTCGGTGGCATTGCTGCGCCCGGTATGCCGCGCACGTTGACGTTGTCGGTTGATGGCAAGACGCCCGCTCGCAAATCGCTCGACAGCGCAGCTGCTGGCGCGATTCAGACCGCCGCTGCCTCGGGCGCAGAGGGCGCCGTTAAAGGCGGCTCCTCAGCCAACATCTCGGTGATATTCACAGGCCTCGAACTGGGCGCCGGCTCCCACAGACTCACCCTCACGCTGGAACCAAACGACTCACTCCCCCAGGACGACCGCTACTTCGCAGTCATCGAGCACCGCGAACCCCGCGCACTCATCATCGGCGCCACCAGCGCCGCAGACGACGTCTCCTACTTCGCCGCAGCCGTCGGCGCGCTGACAAGCCCACATCTCACCGTAGAACGCACAGGCGCAGACGCCATCAGCCAACGCGCCTTGGCCGACTACTCAACACTCGTAGTGTCGGACGTTGGAGTCCTCTCCGACCCCAGCGCCAACGCCATCCAGCGCTACCTCGAAGGCGGCGGCTCCGTGCTGATGACACTTGGGCCTCGCGCCGCTCAGCGAGACACACTCCCTCTCAGCGGCCATCCCCGCGCCAGCCGCAACCTGAACGCTCAAGGCAACAACGACACCACGCCAATCCGTGTCGCTGCCGTGGAGCAAAGCCACCCCGCCCTGCGCGACCCGCAAGGCTGGCGAACCGTGCGCTTCTTCCGCTACGTGCCGATCGACCCGTTGCCGGACGACACCGTGCTCATCCGCTTCGAAGACGGGCGCCCGCTGCTGATCGAGCGACATGTCGGCGCAGGCCGCCTGCTCGTGCTCACCTCCCCTTTGGACCGCGAATGGAACGACCTGGCAATTCACGCCCTGTTCGTGCGCTTCATCGGCGAAGCCGCCCGCTACCTGACGGCCGCGGCAGCGGCCCCCAACACAACGGTTGGCAAGGCGCTGCCAACGGGCACAAACGCTCGCAACGGCGCGCAAATTTTCGACCCTGAGGGCCGGCGAGTGCTGGCGTTGAGCGACACCGCCGAGCAACCGCGCCTGATGGCCGGCCGCGTCGGGTTCTACGAAGTTCGCGGCGGCGGCCGCAGCGACTGGATCGCGGTCAACAGCGACCCACGCGAATCCGACCTGGCACGCATGCCCAGCGCGAGTGTGCAGCAATGGCAGAAACTGGAGACAGGAGGTCAACCGACTCCTGCGCGACTCGCCACAGGCGCGAAGCCCGTTAGAGAGAACGGAGCAAGCACGCGGGGCTCCAGAAACGACTCAACGCCCGGCATCGGCCCGGCGGCCGGTGCGCACACAGCCACAGCCACAGCCACAGCCGCGACCGACGAACTCGACACGTCCCGTTCGCTCAAAGCCTTGTGGCCGTGGCTGCTGCTCATCGCGGTTACGCTTGCGTTTATCGAGCCACTGGTGGCCAACTCTCATCTCAACGTACGACGCGGGGTCACGCCTTGAGCCCAGGCGACCGTCTCGAGCAATACCTGGCCGATGTACGACGGCGACTGCGTGCCGCGGTGTTCGCGCGCGCGGGTGCGGTGGTTGCACTCACCGCACTGTTGCTCACGTTGCTGGCCATCTGGCTCCTGCGTGATGCGGGCTTTCCGTCGACGGCGGTACTGATAGCTCGCGTCGCGCTTGTCATCGCCTTGTCGATCGCGGCGGGCGCGCTGCTCTGGCGGCCTCTCGCGAGCCTCACTCCGCAAAATCGCGCGCGCACACTCGAGCGGCACCTGCCCGCCCAGAGTGGCCGCATCGAAACCTATTCGGAACTCGCCCGCCGCCGCGAACAGGGCCTCGATGCCCCACTCCTGGATCTGCTGGCTGAGGACGCTCTCACCATCGCCGCTCAGTCCCCGGCGAATGAAGCCATCCCACCGGGCCGCACGTTGACGCCTGCGTTGATCGCCGCAGCCGCCGTTGTCGCTCTCGCACTGTTGATGGGCCTGGGTTCTGCGGATTGGGGATTCGGCACTCGCCATCTCTGGTTCGGCACGCCGATACCCAAAGAGCAGATCGCCGCCCGACACATCACAATCACCCCCGGCAACGCCACGGTCCGAAAAAATCAGGACGTGCCCATTCACGCCGCCCTCAGCGGCTTCAAAGCGCCCGACGCCGAAGTTCACGTGCGATTCGGCGACGGGAAGACTTGGGAGCGTGCGCCGATGCGCGTGAGCCAGGACGGCAGCTTTGAGTTCACCGTCTACGCGTTACGCGAGCCGCTCAGTTACTACGTGACATCACGCGGCACGAAAAGCGCGGAACATCGAATCGCTGTCGCGGAAGTGCCGCGCGTCGAGCGAATTCGCCTGACGTACTCGTATCCCTCATGGACCGGTCTGCGTGAGGAAGTGGATGAAAGCAATCCCGACATCACGGCAGTCGCTGGCACCAGGATCAGTGTGGAGGTCCAAACCAGCGCGCCGCTCGACTCGCCCACCCTGTCCGTCGACAACACATCCAGCGATTTGACGAAGGACGGTCTCTGGAGCCGCGGCGTCATCGACCTTACGAAAGCGGGTCACTATCGTATCAGCGCACGCGTAGGCGACGACGTGGTGCCGCTCACTGACGAGCACGACATCGCATTGATCGAGGATCAGCGCCCCACCATCGAGTTCGCCCGTCCCGGCCGTGACTGGCAGGCGAGCAGCATCGAAGAAGTGCCTTTGCAAGTGCACGCTCGCGCTGACTTCCGCGTGGAGAACGTGGAGCTCCACTATTCCGTCAATGGCGGGGAGTGGAAGGTGACGCCTCTCAAAGGGCGCGGGAAAGACGTCAACAGTGACGCGCTGCTGCGCCTCGAGGAAATGGGAGAGTCCGAGGCGCCCACCGTTGCAGGTACGCAAGACCCGGAACGCCTCATCCCCGGCGACCTCGTCACGTACTACGCGCTCGCCAGGGATCGCAAGCAATCCGTCCAGACGGATCTGTTCCTGATCCACGTTCAACCTTTCGAGCGCCGCTTCACGCAGGGCCAGGCCGGCGGCGCGCAAGGCGGTGGCCAGGGTGAGGATCAGCAGAACGCCATCTCTCAGCGTCAGCGCGAAATTCTGCTGGCCACCTGGAACCTGCAGCGCTCACGCGAGCGAGCGGACGGTCGTGGCGCCGAACGGCTCGAAGAGAATGCTCACATGCTCTCCGAGGCGCAGGGAACGCTGGGAGACCAGGCCCGCGCGCTGATCGAGCGCGCCCAGGCGCGTGGTGTCGACAGCGCGGACCCCAAGAATCGGGCGCTCATCGAGAACCTCGAGCAGGCGGCGCAAGCAATGCAGCCTGCGGCGAAACATCTGGGGGACATCAATCTGCCGCAAGCCATCCCGCAAGAGCAGAAGGCCCTGCAACACCTGCTGCGCGCGGAAGCTCTATACAGCGACATCGAGATCCAGTTTCGAAACGCCAACGCGAGCGGCGGCAATGGCGGCCAGGCGGGCCGCGACCTCGCGGAAATGTTCGAGCTGGAGATGGATCTCGACAAGAATCAGTACGAGACCGAATCCCGCGCGGCGGGCGATGAATCGCCCCAGCAGCTCGCCGATGCCATGAAAAAACTTCGTGAGCTGGCCCAGCGCCAGGAGCAACTCGCGCGCGAGGCCGCTCGCCAACAACAGGCGCCGCGCGAGTCCGAAAAGTGGAAGCAGGAGCAGCTCAAGCGAGAAACCGAGGATCTGCGCAAACAACTGGCTGACCTTGCGCGGCAGGGCCAAAACTCGCGCGCGCAGACGCAAGGCGGTCAATCGCAACAGAGCCAATCCCAGCAAGGGCAGCGCGGGCAATCAGCCGGCGGCCGATCCGCGCAGTCTCAGGAGGGGAACGACCCGGGGCACGACCCAACCGCATCCACGGCCAGCACCGCTGCCGAAGCGCTCAATCAAATCGAGCGCGCCTTGCAGAACATGAATGGCGCGCCAGGCAACGCTCAGACGGAGCGAAGCAAGCCGTCCGATGGCTCGGGCCGTGAAGGGGCTGACGCTCGCGCCAAGGCTCGCTCGGCGCAGCAGGCCAGCCGGGATCTCCGCCAGGCACTCGAGAAAATCGAGCAAGGCCGGCGAGCAGGCATGGCCGGTACTTTCGATGATCTGGCCGAGCGCGCGCGCCGCCTTGCAGAAGACCAGCGCCGCGGCGAGGAGGAAATGCTCTCTGCTTACTCTCGGCCCAACGCGTCGGACGGCAGCCCGGGCAGTCAGGGCCCAGGACAACCCGGTGCGAAGGGCATCGAACGGCCACGCGGTTTGAGCTGGGAGCGCGCCGAGGCACTCGCCGAACAAAAGCGCAGCCTGCAAAACCAACTCGAATCGCTTGTGAGAGACATGGAGGGCTCCGCCCAGCAGCACCGCGAAGATGCTCCCGACGCATCGGGCCGCGTCACCGCAGCCACGAAGGACCTCGCGGAATCAAACGTCAGTACCGGCCTGGCCCGGAGCGCAATGGA
>JBDTUL010000426.1:0-5709 GCA_040007735.1 Gammaproteobacteria bacterium
TTTCCCCACTGGCCAGAACGATGGCCGGGGTTCCCCGAACGCCGATTTCCTCGCCCAGCGCATACGTACGCGCGACGGGCGAATTGGCGCAGTGCTTGGGACCGGAAATCTCCTGACCGAGCTTGGCGCGCGTCAGAGCGTCACCCCGATTGCTCGAACACCAGACCTCTTCAGCCTTCGTCCACGACTCCGTGTTCGGGCCGGAACGGGGGAAGAACACGTACCGCACCTTGATGCCCAGGCGGTTGTACTCGGCAATCTGGCTGTGCAGCTTGCGGCAATAGCCGCAGTCGACGTCGGTGAACACCGTAACCGTGTACTTCGGGTCTTTCGGGGCGAAAACCACCATCTGCGACTCCGGCACGCCATCGATGAGCTTCACGCGCTCGACGCGGCGGCTCTTCTCGGTGAGGTTGTCGTTGGCGGCCATGTCGTACAGGTCGCCCGCAATGGCGTACTTGCCGTCGCTGGTGACGTACGCAACGTCCGAGCCGCGGGTCAGCTCGTACATACCGGGGATGGGGGATTCACGCAGGTCGTCGGCTTTCGCGCCGGGAATCTTGGTAGCCAGCTCGACCCGGGGGTCGGCGGCCGCGGCAACCGTGAACGACGCCGCCAAGCTCATCGCGCCGCTCAACAAAGCAGCTTTTAAACGGCGCGCAGCGCCGCTATCCGTTCGGGGTTCGCGCTTGGGCGAATCGAACCCCGGGCGCAGCCCGTGAGAAGTTGCCATGACGTATTCCAGCCAGTACGAAGTTGCGGTTTGGACCGGGGGGCCGGACGAAGGTTCGCACCCGCATCCGTGTCTCGATTGAGTCTAGCAGATGACCCCAATTCGACGCGCCGGGCGCGCGACCGGCACATGGCTTCGAGAGGATTATTTCGGGCCACGGCGTGGCCCGAAACCAGCTTTAGCCGCGGGGGTGGTGCGTAGAGTGCATTTCTTTCATGCGCTCCCGGGCCACGTGCGTGTAAATCTGGGTAGTCGAGAGGTCACTATGACCAAGCAGCATCTGCACCACTCGCAGATCCGCACCGTGATTCAGCAGGTGTGTAGCAAAGGCGTGACGCAGCGTGTGCGGCGACAGTTCCTTGTTCACGCCGGCCTTGCGGGCATAGCGCTTGATGATGTGCCAGAACGCCTGGCGCGTCATGCGATCGCCACGGCGGGTGGGAAACAGATAGTCCGTCTGACGCTCGAGCAGAATTTCCGCGCGCGAGCCGCGCGAGAACTCGATGATCCAGCGCACGGCTTCCTCGCCGATCGGAATGAGCCGCTCGCGATTGCCCTTGCCGAGAATACGGATGACACCCTGGTTCAGATTCACCTGGGCGCCGCGAAGATTCACGAGTTCCGACACACGCAGGCCCGTTGCATACAGCACTTCGAGCATCGTGCGATCACGGTTGCCGAGCGGGTCGTTCACCGCCGGGGCCGCAAGCAGGGATTCGACTTCCTCTTCCGTGAGACTCTTCGGCAGTGACCGGCCGATCTTCGGCATGGCAATCTGTGCCGTCGGGTCGTCCTTGATGGCATTCTCACGCAGCAGGTAGCGGAAGAAGCGACGGAAGCTGGAGAGTTGGCGCGCCGTGGAGCGCGGCCTTGCGCCCGCGTGAACGCGGAACGCTATGAAATCCTGAAGGTCCGCACGCGTGGTCTTCATCATGGGCAGGCCGCGTTCGGCAAGCCAGCGCGACAGCGCGGTAAGGTCGGCACGATAGGCCGCGAGCGTGTTCGTGGACAGGCCGCGTTCCATCCATACCGCGTCCAGAAAGCGGGACACGGCCGGGTCGGTCGAGTCGGCGCTCGTGGAAGTCGGTGCAGTAGCTATGGCGGCGTTCTTAGACAAGAGTGGATACTCGCTCCATTGAGGCAGCGAACGCAGTATGGTGAGAGGCCTCCGCCACCCGGCGTGACGATCATCACATCCGTGCGGAAGCATTAACATAAAGAGAACCAGGTCACACCGTTACCTGGGCTGCCCATCGATAAAGCCGCATGACCGAGCCACAAGACGCCAGTTCGACGCCTGCCTCTTTCGCATTTCACCGAGTCGCCGCCCGCGCCGTGTATGGCGTGTATGTCTACGCGATCTTCCTTGCGCTGGGCTTATCCACAGTGTTCGCCATGATCGCCCCGGGCCTCAGAAGGCGGCGGAACATCGCTCGCAACATGTCGCGCGTGTTGTTCCGGTTTGCAGGCATGCGGTTGGTGGTGAAATCCGCAGAAAGAGTTCCCGAAGGCCAGTGCGTCATTGTCTCGAACCACGCCAGCTACCTGGATGGAGTGGTGTTCACGGCGGTGCTGCCACCCCGTTTCGGCTTCGTCATCAAGCGCGAGATGGAGCGAGTGCCGGTCGCTGGGGTGCTGTTGCGCCGGCTGGGTCATGAGTTCGTGGAACGCTTCAATCGCAACCGCGGCGGCGTGGACGCTCGGCGCGTGCTGCGCACGGCCGTAAGTGGCAACTCCCTCGTGTTCTTTCCGGAAGGAACGTTCGCGCAGGTGCCGGGGCTCGGCAAATTCCACTCGGGTGCATTCACTATCGCCGTGCGTGCGGGGTGCCCAGTGGTGCCGGCCATCATTCGGGGAACGCGCCGCGCGTTACCGCCCAAACAAACCTGGCCCTATCCCGCGGAAATCGAGATCGAGTTTCTGGAGCCGATTCTGCCCGGGGGAGTCACGGGTGAAGACGCCGCGGTGGCATTGCGCGACCGGGCGCGTTCGGCAATTCTCGATGAACTGAAAGAGCCCGATCTCGCGGCGGCGAAGGCCGCCGCCTGAGAAGCCCTGGCCGCCTGAACAACCGCTACATGTTGCGCCGGTACTGCCCGCCCACGTGATAGAGCGCGTTGGAGATCTGCCCGAGCGAGCAGACTTTCACGGCTTCCATGAGCTCCGCGAACACGTTGCCGCCGGAAGCGGCCGCAACCTGCAGGCGCTTTAGCGCAGCCGGGGACCGCTCTAGATTGCGCGCCTGAAACGCGCGCACATTAGCTACCTGGTGCTGCTTTTCTTCTTCGGTAGAGCGGATCAGCTCCGCGCCGTGCAACTCGTCCGCCGAATCGTTCTTCGACAGATACGTGTTCACGCCGATGATAGGCAGCGTGCCATCGTGCTTCTGCGTCTCGTAGTACAGCGATTCTTCCTGGATCTTGCCGCGCTGGTACATGGTTTCCATCGCGCCGAGCACGCCGCCGCGCTCGGAGATGGATTCGAATTCCTTGTACACGGCCTCTTCCACCATGTCCGTCAGATGCTCGATTGCGAATGAGCCCTGCCACGGGTTCTGGTTCTTGTTGAGGCCCAACTCCCGATTGATGATGAGCTGAATGGCAACGGCACGACGCACGCTCTCTTCCGTAGGCGTAGTCAGCGCTTCGTCATAGGCATTGGTGTGCAGGCTGTTGCAGTTGTCAAACAACGCATAGAGCGCCTGCAGCGTGGTGCGAATATCGTTGAACGAGATTTCGCGCGCGTGGAGACTGCGGCCCGAGGTTTGGATGTGGTACTTCAACATCTGGCTGCGAGCGCCGGCGCCATAACGTTCCCGCATCGCACGGGACCAGATGCGGCGAGCCACACGGCCGATGACGGCGTACTCAGGGTCCATGCCATTCGAGAAGAAGAACGACAGGTTCGGTGCGAAGTCATCGATCTTCATGCCGCGCGCCAGGTAGTACTCCACGATGGTGAAGCCGTTGGCGAGAGTGAAGGCGAGCTGCGAGATGGGGTTCGCGCCCGCTTCGGCGATGTGATAGCCCGAAATCGACACCGAATAGAAGTTGCGCACCTTGCGATCGATGAAGAACTGCTGCACGTCTCCCATCATTCGCAATGCGAACTCGGTGGAGAAAATGCAGGTGTTCTGCGCCTGATCTTCTTTCAGGATGTCCGCCTGCACGGTGCCGCGCACGGCCTGCAACGCTTCCGCACGAATGCGTTCGTAGACATCCTGCGGAACCAGTTCGTCGCCCGTGACACCCAGTAGCGCGAGGCCCATTCCGTCGTGACCGGCGGGCACGTCGCCGATGTACCGCGGCGGTGGAACGCCACGATCCTGGGCGGCGCGGTGTGCCGCCTCGATCTTCGCTTGCGCCTCCGACCACAGCCCTGCGCTCTTCAGGTGTTTCTCGATGCGCTGATCCACGGCCGTATTCATGAACATGGCGAGGATCATCGGCGCGGGGCCGTTGATGGTCATCGACACCGAAGTGGACGGATTGCACAAGTCGAAGCCCGAATAGAGCTTCTTCATGTCATCTAGCGTGGCGATGGAAACCCCGGAATTCCCAGTGCGCCCGTAGATGTCGGGCCGCGTGTCCGGGTCTTCGCCGTACAGCGTGGTGGAATCGAACGCCGTGGAAAGACGCGCCGCGCCGTGCCCGCCCGCAACGTAGTGAAAGCGGCGATTGGTACGCTCAGGGCCGCCCTCGCCAGCAAACATGCGAGTGGGGTCTTCCTCTTCTCGCCGGTACGGGTAAACGCCGCTCGTGTACGGATAGCCGCCGGGCAGATTCTCAGTGAGAACGAAGCGAAGGATCTCACCCCAGTCACGGAACCTTGGAACAGAGAGCTTCGGCACGCGCTGGCGGCTGAGGCTCTCGGTGTAGTTGTCGCCCGTGACCATGCGGTCACGCACTTTGTATGAATACGTGTCGGCGGTTGCGGCCTCGACACGCGCCGGCCAGCGCTTCAACTCGCCGATGCCTTCGGGGCCCACTTCGTCGAGCGCCTTGTTGTAGGCCTCGCGCAATTCACGACGCGTGGCATCCGCACCGGCATCGCTGAGCGAGCCATCCGGATAGCGATCGAGAGGCTGCGGGAGAGGTGCGTCCCTCAGTGTCTTCAAGGATTCGTACAGCCCGTGCGCCCGTTCCGCGGCGATGGCTTGCTGCTCGATGCGATCCTTCAAAGATCGGGCTGACTGAGCGATCTCGGCCAGGTAGCGCACACGTGCGCCTGGAATGAGCGGCTCGCGCGTGGTGAGCTCTGTGGGGCCGACATCTGACACGGGCCAGGAAACGGGGCCCGCGCCGCAGAGTGCCGCGAAGAGCCGGTTGACGCCGGGGTCGTTGAAGCGGCTGGCAATGGTGGGATACACCGGCACCTCGGCATCCGCGATTGCCGCCCGGTCCGGGTGATTTCGCCGCCATTGTTTACGCACATCACGAAGTGAATCGGCCGCGCCGCGTTTCTCGGCCTTGTTGAGCACGATCATGTCCGCGTAGTCGATCATGTCGATCTTTTCGAGCTGGCTGGCCGCGCCGTACTCGCTGGTCATCACATAGAGAGACAGGTCGACCATGTCGACGATCTCGGTGTCCGACTGACCGATGCCCGCCGTCTCCACCACGATGAGATCGAACCCCGCAAGCTTGTAGAGGCCGATAACATCTTTGAGCACCGCCGAGGTGGCCAGGTGCTGGCGACGCGTGGCCAGCGAGCGCATGAAGATGGATTCGGACGACAGGCTGTTCATGCGAATGCGATCGCCCAGCAGCGCGCCACCCGAGCGGCGGCGAGTGGGGTCCATGGCAACCACCGCAATCTGCTTGTCGGGAAAGTGCCGCACGAAGCGGCTGAGAAGCTCATCGTTCAGGCTCGATTTGCCGGCACCGCCGGTGCCCGTGACGCCAATGACGGGCGCGGCACTGCGCGACCGCCCCACTGCACGCCGAATCTGCTCCGCGGTCGACTCCGAGCCCGCA
>JBDTUL010000427.1:0-5690 GCA_040007735.1 Gammaproteobacteria bacterium
TACGTGTGCTGCCGTGTACGCCGCCGCACTGCTCGCGGAGTCCACCGCTCCGGGCTTGCCCGCGAAGCGCGTTACGCGCCTTGCGTTACAGCGCGGCGCCCTGGGGCAACCGCTGGATGATGTGATTGTCGAGGCCGAGCGCGGCGATAGCGTTAGCATGACGCTCAGCCTTCAGGTCAAACGTTCTCTAGCAATCAGCGATGCGGCGAGCAACACCGACTTCCGACAGATCGTCATTCGCGCCTATCGGACCGTCATCTCTTCAGAGTTCAAGGTCGATGTCGATCGCGTCGGCGCGGTCACCGGGGAGCTTGCAGAGGGCAGCAAGCGCACACTCGAAACACTCTGCGAGCGCGCGCGGTCGAGCGCGAACCTCGCTGACTTCCTGCAGGTCGTGCATACAGCCGTCGTCGGTAGCGATGAGCATCGCAGAGTCTTCGATTCGATACGCAACATTTTGCTTGCGAGCGTCACTACGTCCTCTATAGACGAAGCAGCCTATCGGCTACTGCGCCACTTTGTACTGATGCGCTTTGATCTCCTACACGAGGGGTGCGTGCTCGAGGCGCAGACCATTGCAAGCCTCGGACCGCTCTTGCTGCCGGCGGATCAGCCGCGTGCTGACGATCTTTGGCGACGGATTCTCTCCCTCATTCGGCTGGCGCAAGGACGCGCAGCTACGTTTGATCGCAAGACCCTGATCGCACGACTGGACGGCGCATTCCGCTTCTCCGGTGCAGCCTCGCTGCGCACAGCACTGAGCAAAGTTGCCGAGGAAGCGCGACTTGCCGCGAACGAAGTGCTGAACGACGTTGCAGGGCTGCTTATTCCGAGAACGTGTGTTGTCGAGAAAGTCCGGGCGGGTCTTAAGGAACACCGATTCGTGCAAATCACGGGTCTGCCGGGGACCGGCAAGTCCGTGGTCTTGCGGGCCTTGATCGAGGCGGAACTCTCGAAAGGCCCTGCACTCGTGCTCAAGGCAGATCGGTTGAGCGGCGCCGGCTGGAATCAGTACGCGACCTCACTTGGCCTCGGGACCATCGCGCTCGAGGATCTGCTGGTCGAGCTTGCGGCGACCGGCTCGGCGACTCTTTTCATCGACGGCTTGGATCGCATCGAGGTCGGTCACCGCAAGATCGTGCAGGACATTCTAAGCACGATCTTCGAGTCGGAGCTGCTGTCCCGCTGGCGCGTCGTCGCAACGGTGCGGGACACAGGGATTGAACACTTGCGGACATGGTTACCGACGCTGCTTCAGAAGAACGGTGCACTACTGATCGACGTCCCGGAGTTCAATGACGAAGAAGCCCGCTCACTGGGTGACCAGAAGCCGGCGCTTCGGGCGCTTCTCTTCGGCACACCACAGGTTCGTGCGATTGTTCGCCGACCGTTTTTCGCGGCCGTGCTGTCTCGCGACAGCTCGCTGGGGAACGCGCCGACCTCGGAAGTGGATCTCGCAACACGCTGGTGGCAGGGCGGCGGATACGCGGCGGAGGCCGCCAGTGCCGCGCGGCGACGCGCGGCACTCGTGGCGCTGGCGAAGGCGGGTGCCATCACCCTGGGCCGGCGAATCCCATCGCTCACTCTCGACCCCGATGCGCTCACGGAGCTTCAGGCGGACGGCATCTTAAGAGAGATACGTGCGGGCCAAGCTGTCCAGTTCACGCACGACATCTTCTTCGAATGGTCGTACCTGCAGTTCCTGATTTCGGAGGGTACGGGCTGGATCGATGCGATCCGAAATGAGGGTGAACCGCCAGTGCTCGGGCGCGTGGTCGAGCTGCTGTCGCAGAGTGAGTTGAAGCATGGCCCGGACTGGGTCCGGAGCTTAGATGCACTCGAGCGTCGCTCGGACGTGCGTTCTCAGTGGCTGCGCGCTTGGATTGTGGGTCCGTTCGGGATCGCAGGTCTTGGTGGCCACGCGCCGACGTACACGGCCGCGATGCTCGCCGACAATGCTCGGCGCGTGGCAAAGCTCGCCGTATGGTTTCAAGCGGAGAAAACAACGCCGAACCCGTTTGCTCTGGACGGGGCGAAGTTTCCGAATCTCGCTCCGACAGAGCGCGTCCGGCTCGCTGACTCGTGGGCATGGCCCTCGGACTTCAGCGCGTGGCGGCGCTGTTGTCGTTGGCTCATCGGGCACGTCACAGACATTCCGCCAGCGCTGCGCTCCGACATCGTCGCGATCTTCGAGGTATGGCAGAACGCGTTTGCAGACATCCCCGACCCCGTGTCCGAGAAGATCCTCGCGGTCTGCACAGGCTGGCTCAAGGAACTGGAAGCGCGTTCGCGCGCCTACTCGCTCCACGAAGAAGGCTCGGAGTGGTCCTCGCTCAAGCGCGGGGAGGCTGAAGAACTCGAAGAGCGGCTCCGGGCGCTGGTGCTGCGCGCGGCTCGCGCCTATCCGAAAAACGCGGAAAACTACTTGGCGCATCTGCAAACGTACGAGCGGGCGGACGCCAACGCGAACGGACAAGTCTGGCGATTTTCGCACTTCCTAAGTGAAGTGTGTCCAGCACGGCTGGTGGATTTCACCCTGCACATGCTGCGAGAAGAATTGCCGAAGGCACGGATGGCGCGGTTGAAAGAGCGAGACTCAGAATTTCCCCATAGCTACGATACATTCGGCAGCGAAGACTGGCGCCATCTCGCCATCGATGGTGACCGTTACTTCTTTCCAGCAGCTCCCACACGCCAGCCGTTCGAAGCGCTCTTTAAGAACGCACCTGACGAAGCGCTTCGCTTGCTGAGAGAACTCGCCAATCACGCGATCGCCGCGTGGCGAGAGTTAAGTGAGGTGAGCTATTACCGGCGCGGCACTCCGATTCCGCTCACCCTCACTTTCCCCTGGGGCAGCGCGACTTACTGGGGCGACGAGCATGTCTACTTGTGGCCACTCGGGACTTGGGGGCCGGACCCGGTGTCCTCGGGCCTCATGGCGCTCGAAGAGTGGGCGCTTGAGGAAGTCGAACGCGGTACGCCAGTAGATGATGTGATCCAGCGAGCCATTGCCGGACACGAGAGTGTCGCGGTGCTGGGCGTCGCAGTAGCCGTTGCCCTGGAGAAGAAGCACATTTCGGCAGTGACGGCGCCATTCGTGAGCTCGCAGCAGCTGTGGAGCTGGGATCTCGCGCGCTCGAGCGCGAACCCCAGAACGCAGTTGATCGGATTTCAGGGACGGGACAATGCCCATTCACGCGGCGTGAAGCAGCGCAACGAACGACTTCGACAAAAGCTCAATCTGCGATGGCTTGCGCAAGTGTGTGTCGTTCAAGGCGGCCCGCTCGGGGAACAGGTGGGACAGGCCATCACGAAGTTTGCGCAAGCGCTGCCCTTCGAGTACGAAGAGGAACGCAAGGATGAGGCTCGCGTGTCGCACGTCGCGCGCACCGCGGAGATCTGGGCGGAACTAGGAAACCCTGCCAACTACACAGCCCGGCCAATAAAGGAAGGCGTCTTGGTCGAGATCAGTAACCCCAAGGCGCACGGCCCCGACATCGATGCCATTAACCTTCGACAAGAAGAGTGGGCCGCTCACCTTCCTTTGATTAACTGGGTGAACGACAGTTATGAGAGGGGCTCGGTGAGCGAAAGAATGACGCTCACCGAGGCGATCGAACGCGCACACACGCTCGATGCGAGTGACCTCTTCGATCACGATGCTCCGACCGGCGATAGTAGCCGCGATCAACAGGGCGCTGTTTCGGGCGTCGCCTCGGTCGCGCTGCGCTTCGCGCCGTCGCTGTCCGATTCAAATCTACAATGGGCCGCGAACGTCTGTGAGCGGGCATGTCGAACACCGTTAAACGCCGAGCGGTATCCGCGCAGCTCTCACCTCTCGCACGATGCCGCTCACTTCGGCCTTCGCGGTCAGCTTGGTCTCTTGCGGCGTGCGCCGGAACGCCGCGATGTGCTGCGCTCCGTGCTCGAGCAGATCAATCATTACTATGAGCAGATTTCGCAAGAAGCGCTCTGGGGTCTCATTGCGCTCTGGGATAAGAGTGCAGAGATTGGCTGGCTGGGCCTGCGTCTTGCGGCCGAGCAGTCCGTCGTCCCAAAGGCGCAGTTCGACTCCAAGCAACTTCAGTGGCGCGACTTCGGCGAGCAAACCCGTAAGGATGCCTTCGAGCGGGCCACCGTATCTATTCCTTCCTTGGGCAAGCCACCCGAACCACTCCCGGCCGTCCCCGCGCCTTGGCAGAGGCGCCAACCTGGTTCGAGTCGTCGCAGGGCGAAGGCGACGGAGAGCGCTGCAGATCAGTGGGAGCGGGGCGACCCGGAACTACGCACCGGTGCCCTCGGTCCTCTTCTGTCAGCCGTGCCAGTGGAGATCGCTCTCGCAGATCCGGTGCGGGGCGAATACCTGATCTCATGGGCCAGCGACCTCGTCACTTGGACCGCAGAGCGACTCGCTCCCGATTGGGCCCGCGACCTCAAGAAAAGTGAGTGGCGCGCGGAAACGCATGAGCTCTCGGATTGGCGCCGCCAGCTCTACGGATTACTCGCACGTGCCTCGTTGCACCTCTCTCCAGCCGAGAGCCTGCGCCGATTTGTCGAGCCCCTTTCCAAGACCGACGATGAGCAGTTCGCATCACTCGTCCACACCTACGTTTCTCAGCTCGCGTGCAACATCATGGACGAGCCAAAATTCCCGGCCGTTCCGCTGGAACTGCTGCAGGCGCTCTTGCCCCGGATTCTCGATCACGATGACTGGAAATCAGCGAAGTGGAATCAAGGTGAGATTCACGATTTTGTGTTGGGGCAGATCGTACGATCACTCTTCTTCGTAGCCATCGACAGCGCGCCTCTGGCAGCGCGCTTTGCGAACGGGAAGTGGCGCGAGGTCGAGGCAATTCTGCCTGTCGTGGATCAAGTCCTCGCGGCTCATGGATCAAATCCCACTGTGGCCTCGGCGTTTCTCACGCTGTGCGAACGGGCGTTCGAACACTATCCCATCGATCGCTTCGAGGTGCAGTTGCCGAGCGTACTGGGAACGGGCGGCTTGCCCCTCGGATGGCGTGGCACCGTCCTGCCCGCGCGGCTCGCAGCCCTGATTCAACGCTTCGCCGAGCGATTGCAGCCAATGCCACAGCAGACGGCTCGTGCACTGCTTCGGGCGCTCGATGCGCTCGTGGACATGGGTGATCGACGGGCCGCGGCAATTCAAACGAGCGAAGCGTTCAAGGACGTGCGCGGCGGCGTTTCCGTGAGCTGAAACCCGCCACCCGTACCGGCTCGCACCGTCCGTCGCGGATCTCACACCGGGTGCCGCGGAGCGCACGAGGTCACGGAACGTCTTCAGTTGATCGGTCTACACTGCGTGTATGAATGGTCTTCTGGTCAGAGTTGGCATCGATTCAACCTGCGGGGAATGGAACGCGCCCGTACGTGACGATGGCGAGTTCGCCTATGTCCCGATCCCGGAGGGCCGCGACTGCCACCCGGGTCTTGCACGCTCGTATGATGAGTACGTCTCTGCCGTGCATCGCTGTGGCGTTGAGTTGCCGCCGTCCTTGCTCGGCGATCACACTCACCTTGATCCTGATTTCGAGTTCCTGACCTTTGGCGATCAGGGGCAGCGTGGCCGACGCATCGCGGAGCTTGAGCCGGGCGATCTACTCGCGTTCTACGCAGGACTTCGGCCGGTCAACAGCCGAGGGTTCCTGCAGTACGCATTGATTGGTTTGTTC
>JBDTUL010000428.1:0-5688 GCA_040007735.1 Gammaproteobacteria bacterium
GATTATACCGAGCACATAGGTAACACTTTCGCACCGAACGGATTCTCGATCGGTTCCACGCGTCCTGCCTCGTCGTCGAAGTACCCCAAATCTAGTGCATGAAGGTCACGAGCCAGACAGGGTCGCCCCCTTGGGTGACGCCGACGGCTTGGCCGGCGAAGACGTGACTGAGATTGATCTTGCGGCCGTGGAAGCAGATCCGGCCGCAGTGCGTGACCGTGACCGTGGCATCGGCAAACGGATAGGCCACGTCCTCCAGGCCGCGATAGAGACGCGTCGAGGGCGCATAGAGGGCGGCCGGCACCTTCATGCCGAGGGCCTGATGGGGGCGCTCGTCGTTGTAGCGCGCCACGAACGTGTCGAACCGGGCTTGCTGTTGCAGGACGTTCGGCGCGGCCGGCTTGGTGGCGTCCGCCTTCAGCGTGCGGTGCATGCGCTCGTGCCGCCCGTTTTGCTGGGGATGGCCCGGCTGAATCCGCTCGATCCGAATCCCGAGGCGCAGCCACCAGACCGCCAGCTTGCTCAGACGATACAGTGCCGTGGGTGACGCGAAGGGCACGCCGTTGTCCAGTCCGTGATCGTCAGCGGGTAGCAGTAGCGCCGATTGCCGAGCATGAACTCGCCCTTGTCGTCGGCGCACCACAACGCATTGGGGTCCGTCGGCCGTGTCAGCGTCGTTCCGGCCGCCCCGTGTCCCCCTCGCCGGCGTCGCCGTTTCACGAGGTGGTGGCGATCGAGCACGGCATGTACGGTACTAATCGCGGGGAGCTGGACGCCGGCGATCTGCTGCCGCAGCTTCTCGCGAATCTTCGGCGCATCCCAGCCGGGGTACTCGCGCTTCAACCGGACAATCGTCGCCTCAATGGGCGCTGGCAATCGATTGGCCTGCCGATACGGCCGTCGGCTTCGATCGTTGAACGCCACGACCCCGCCGTCCTTGTAGCGATCGAAGATCTTGTAGCCGGTCTTCCGGGCAATCCCGAACTCGGCGCACAACGGCGCCATCTTCTCGCCCTCGAGCAGGCGGGCGACAAACCGAAGCCGCTCGTCCATGACGTGACACTCCTTCCAAGGCATGCCCCCTCCAAGGGGGCAAAGTGTCACCCATGTGTCCGGAATACCGTGTTACCTATGTCTCAGGTAGCACGCTCTCGCTCGGGCGATGCTGCTCGCCGTCTTCAGCCACGCCGCGCTTCGCTGACGCTCACCGCGAGCGGGGTCGAGTCCTGCAAGGCGCACCAAACTTTTTACTTCGCAAGGAGTTACACCAAGAATCAGGTAGATGGCAGGCTCTGTCCAGTTTGGCTCCGATATCCTTACCGTTGTCTGGCATTCTGGCAAGATATCGCCAAGGCCTGAAGGCTGACTGTCCCATATTGAACAGGACCAGAGCCATCGCCCGCATCGAACGGCGACAGTTCCTGGTGCGGTTGGACGCTTGTTCGCATTCTTCTCGACCAGCCATCCCCCGTGTTTAGCAAGGTGCCACCCTCCAGTCATCACTGCCACCCTTACGGGGGTGTGGCGTGAGTGACGTGGAAAAGAGCAGCGTCAATGAACGGTCATGACGGATGTAACGCGGCTCGCCCCCGGCCGACAAATCAACTGCTCAAGTCCCGGTTCGCGTTGAGGCTCCTCGTTCCCAAGAAGATGCGCCAACCAAGGTGCGGCGGTAGCCCACCGCGCAGCACTTGCACAGATTAGGGCAGAAGCAGGACGAGGTTCATTGCGGCGTCGAGACGGCTCCAATCGCTACCCGTTGTCGCGGTATTCGTTCCTGATGCGCGTCAGCACATTCTGCGCGACGTGGTCGCCGGCATCGACGGGGCGCGACTTCGCGACCAGCATCACGACGCCGACCGCCAGCGCGACACCGCCCGCGGCATACAACAACATGTGGATCATGACTACACCTAGGCGTGGTGCGCCTATGCGCTCTTACTCACAGGGGGAATCGCGGTGGTGGTCGCCTTCTCCCCTGCAGTGATCTCCACTGCTGCCGCCGCCTGCGTGCGCTGTTCATCGGCGGTGATTTCTCGTTCCAGCGTGTCTTGCAATTCAGTCGTCGCCTTCTTGAACTCCGCGATGCCGCGTCCGAGCGAGCGGCCCAACTCGGGCAACTTGCGCGGACCGAAGACCACCAGCGCGATGATGAAGATAACGATGAGTTCCGGCATGCCGAGGGAACCGAACATGGTGTGCTCCTGAAAAACGAAGTCAGGCCATCATCACACGACGGAGGGATGCCAAGGCGTAAAGAAGTCCCGAGCGGGAACATCACAAAATCGACCGCCCATCTCAAGCCCCACCGCACCGGCGTCCAAGCCGTCCTGGTGTCTTCTATCTTTTGAGAAGTAGATGACGATGAATGTGAAAGGGATACCAAATGCCCGGACAGCCTGGACGGGGTGGACGCCCACAAGTGAATTTGCGCCTCCGATTCGCTATGCTGCCCCCATGGCCGAAGTTCCCGATAACGCAGGCGTGCGTGTTCCGCCCCCGGCTCTTTACGCGCTGGCGGTGATTGGTGGTTACGCGCTGAACCGCCGGTGGCCGCTGCCGGTGGGTGAGGGAACGGCCATCACGATGCTCGCTGGGGCGCTCACGCTGGGGTGTCTCGCGCTCATGGCCAGCAGCATCGTGAACTTCCGCCGCTCGAAGACCTCGATTGTTCCGGTGCGTCCAGCCACGACGCTCGTCATCGCAGGTCCATACCGGTTCACGCGCAACCCGATGTATGTGGGACTGGCGGCGCTCACGGTCGCACTCGCGTTGTTCATGAACAGTTGGTGGCCGATCGTGTTGCTCATTCCGGTGCTACTCGTCGTGCGCGTCTTCGTCATCGCACCGGAGGAGCGGTATCTCCAACGACGGTTCGGAGCCGACTACGTCGCCTACATGCGTCAGGTGCGGCGCTGGGTTTGAGCACGGCTCACGGGCTGACTGTGACCGGGGATGTTGAGGCGGTGTTCAGAATTACGGCCTAATTGCCCAGCCCCAGTGTCAACGGTGACAGTCCGTTCCTCCGTCCAGGCAGTCCAGGCGTTGCCTATCCCTTTCATATTTCAGAGTTGTTGAATGTGAAGGGAGTAGAGAATGCCTGGACACGCCGGACGGCCCGGACGGAAGGCCAATCGACTACTCCCAGACCCAACGCAAAGATGACCCATTCACTCTCGTCCCCGTGCGCCTCCTAACCTGGAACGTCAACGGTAGACGCCGACAGCTACGCGAGCAGGTCGATGCGCCAAGTCCCGGTTCTTGTAGATGAGTTTTTTGATGCGCTCTTTCTTCAGACCGGGTGACGGACATCATCTACATCCGGACATGGCAAGGGTGGCTCTACCTGAGGCGCGATTCGGCTGGCTGACGTTGAACTGACGTTTCAAGTGGTTCGGGATGAGCACCGCGGGCTTGCCAACGGTCCATCGTCGTGTCCGATAGCCGTGCAACGCCCGCAGGCCTGACTCCCGCATGAGGCGCGCGACGCGGTGCTTGCTGCAGCCCTCGCCTGCCTCGCGCAGATCGAGGAACACGCGTGGTGCCCCGTAGATGCCCTGGCTCGCCGTGTACGAGGCCCGGATCAGCCGAAGCAGGCGCGCGTCTTCGAGGCCGCGATCTGATACCGGTTTCTTCAGCCAAGCATAGTAGCCGCTGGGAGCGACCTGAAGGCCTCGGCACTGCACCTCGACAGGGAACTGCCGCTGATGGCTCTTAATGAATTCGTCGGTTGCGAACGCAAGCGTGCCGAAGCTGTTGGGACATGGAGACCTCCTGAGGAGAGCAACGTACTTGCCCTCAGGCTGTCCACGATATCCTGGGAACTCCAATCTGTTCTTCGGGCCGATCAAGCTTCGCTTCGACGCGGCCTTCGGGGTTAGCCCTCACTCAGCACGATATGGATCGTGTTCAGTCGGTAGAACAGGGCGGCGCTGCATTCCTGCGATGCCGGCAGACCCTCAACTCGGTGAGCCGTCGCAGAAATGACACGCAATGGGCGTGCTGGCGCATCCGTGAGCAGGCGCATCAGCTCGGTTTCGGTATCGCTATCCAATTCAGCGATGTCAGTGATGAACAATGTGCCGCCACCGGCCGCGCACACGCTTTTCTCGAAGTGCTGCGCTTCCAGTTCGCAGGCCGGGGCACCGTCGAACTCGACAAACGGCCCCGCTCCCATCGTGCCGCGTTCGTAGATCAGGCGGGCTAGGGTCGCTCGTGCGCTGGCATCGCCGCCACTGATCAATACATTGACGTCTGAGCCGAGAGCACACTGCAGGTCGGAGTGCATGTCCATACCTGCGACAGCGCAATGTGCATACCGCCACCCGCTAAATCGACTACGACGCAACACCAACAGCGAGAGCGTGATACGCCGGGCAGTCGAGATGCACGAGATGGGTCAGCTCGACGGATCGATGCAGCCATGTAACAATGACGCGGTTACAGAAGGGGCGGGACCATCGCCCGCACCGCCCATCAACCGGCGATGGGTCCGTTGATCATCAGGGCGCATTCTCACGCACCACACCCTCTGTCTCCCTGTTTTCAAGAGGCGACCAACTCTTGGCTCGCGAAGCAAAGTCGCGCCCCTTCACTTTCCGCTCATCACCCTCGCGTACTCGCCCGGCGTGAGGCCGTGCGCGATGTCGACGTCGAACCGCTGGTGCAGATACTGATCGACAGTGAGCGATTCACCGCCGTGCTCGATGATCTTCGGCCCGAGGCAGATGCTGACGACCGTCATCGCCCGGTTCAGGCGGACCAGCAGGAACGCGCCGGCGATGAGTCCCGCGAGCATCCCCAGCAGCAGGATCTGCGCCTCGGTCCCGCGCCGCGCGATCGAGTTCGTCAGGCGCGCTTGCCGCTGCCGCAGCAGCCCTTCCTCGACGCCGACCGCGCGCTGAATCTGCGCGCGCAACGCCTCCATCAGCCTTTTACCGCGGCCGTCGCTGACCGTCTCGATGGCGCGCTCGCGCTGACCGCCTTTCGCCGCGGCGACCGTCTCGCGGATGATCTGCAGCCGCTCGCCCGCGAGCCGTTCGATCTCGGCGAGCGTCTGCTGTTGCACGGAGTCGTCGGCGACCAGCTGCCGGAGACGGGCAAGCGCTCCTGGGAGGGCGGCAGTCGCCTGCTCGTTCGGCGCGAGGTACGCTTCGTCGTCGGTCAGCAAGTAGCCGCGCTGCCCGGTTTCGGCGTCCACCAGCAGGCTGCGCGCCAGCTCCAGTTCGCGCTGCACCTGATGCGTGTGCGCGACCCAGCCGGCCGATTCCCTGATGTCACGGATGGAGCGGCGCTCCATGAAACCGAGCGCGATCACTGCGGCGATCGCCGCGACAGTGGCTCCGGCGCCCACGAACCGCGGCCTGCGATGTACCACGCGTCCTCCCCGCCCGCCTCGTCCCGGCAGGCCGGTGGTAGCGTAGCACTTGTTCAGGCGGCGGGATGACGCGCGCAGGATTGAGGACGAGCGGCTAGTTCGTCTGAACGCGTGCCGAACGAATGGCGCGGCGGATCGCGTCGATCAGCACCGCCGGCTCGCGCATGCCGTCGGTGACCGTCACGAACGGCACGCCGCTCGGCCACGCCGCGCGCTGCAGCGGCGAGACATCCTGGCCGCGCGCGACGATGACGTCAGGCAGCAGCGTCGAGATCACCGCGACCGCCTTGTCGACCGAGTCGACCCGCGCG
>JBDTUL010000429.1:0-5686 GCA_040007735.1 Gammaproteobacteria bacterium
GTATAGCGTTGCGACGGCGCTCGGCAAACTGCTGGCCGAGAGCGGTCTCCGGTACAAGTTCATCGACCCGAGCAGCGTGCGCGTCTTTTCCGACGGCGCGCCGGAGCACGGCCCGCGCGAGACCCTGACGGCACCCGGCATCTCGATACCGATTCGGGGTGCCACCGCCGAACCATCGTCTCAGGTTACGGTGCAAGGCTCGCGCTCCCGAAACGCGGATACCCGGCGGTCGGAAGACGACATGCAGCCGTACATCGTTCTGGCACGAAAGACGATCGAGCGGTCGGGTGCCACGTCGGTGGTCGACCTGTTCAGTCGATACGTCCCTGCGAGCCAGCCGAGCCTCGGCTCGCAGGGCGGCGGAATTCAGGCGGGCTGGCCGCAGATCGGCCTGCGCGGCCTGCAGCCGCTGCAAACTTTGGTTCTGGTGAACGGCCCGTGTCATCGCCGTTCATCGGCGGGGCGTCCACGCAGCCCAATCTCAGCGGCTATCCGCTCTCGATGATCGAGCGCATCGAGATTCTTCCGACGACGGGTTCCGGGCTCTATGGCGGCGGTGCAACGGTTGGCGTCGTGAATTTCGTGCTACGGCACGACTGCATCAGAGAAATCACCGCAGCGTATGGAAACAGCTTCGCGTCGGACAGTGAAGGCCGTCAGTTGTATCTGTCTAACTGCTTTACCTCGTCGGATCTGCTGACGCAAATGCGATTTACGGGAGGGTTTTCGCGTGAGTCGAACCTGCCCGCCGGGCAGCGGGACTTCATTCCGCGAGGGCGCGGAGAGATTCTCGACAACAACGCATCGTTCTTCGTCAATGGCAGCGTGCCTCCGCTGGGGGCGCAGACGAACCTGCGTTTCCGCGGGCCCAGCGCGCCGGGCTTCTCGACCGTTGGATTGGGGCTTGGCGGCGCCGCGGGAGCGGGAAGCATCGAGCAGAATCAGGGGCACTACAACCTCGATGCGCCCAACACCGCGCAAATCGACGGCGGCGGTCTCTACGTTCTTCGCAATGGGCCGGCGACCTATCACGTGAATGTGGCGCTCGATCATCGGTTCCTGGATCGGTTCAACGGCTACGTGGATGCCACCAGAACGCAGAGCACTGTGCGCCGGTGGGAGAGCGTCGGGGACTATCTGAGACTCGATGGCCTGGTCCTTCCGAAAGGTGTTCCCGGGAATCCGGTCGATGAGGATGTCGAGGTGACGGTGCCGGCGGTGGGTGCGGACTTCATGCTTGAAAATCAGCTTCTCTCGGACTCGTATGCAGCCGGCCTCGTGGTGTCGATGAGTGGCGGAGCAAAGCTGTGGTTTGAGTACTATCACTCGGACTGGCGCCTTTCGCGGACGCAGCCTATCGGAGTGCCCGCGGATTCGGATGTCGCAGCGGGCGTCCTCGATGTGTTTCGCGATCTGACGTTGCAGCCGTTTGACTTCACGCCCTACTTCAGGCGACGGACGATTCCGAAGCTCACCTCCCGGAGCGACTCGGTGGCGGCCCGGCTCATCTGCTCTCGTTTCAATATGTGGGCCGGCGCGGCGACGGTGCGCGCGGCGCTCGAATTTCACAATGAGCGCTTCGAGGGCGGGACTCTGTTCATGGGCGGCGCTGGTGGGGCCTTTCAACCTTTTGCGCAGTACCTGAGACAGGGGCGGCAGATTACGAGCGGGTATGTTGAGACGCGCGTGCCGTTGTGGGGTGGCGAGCGGGGTGTGGCTGCTGGGCGCGCTGTGGGCTCTGAAGGTCCTGAGGTTCCTGATGGTGCTGATGCGTCTGGCGCCGCTCGTGAGTTGTCGTCATCCGGAACTCCGTCTCCGGAGTGCGAAGATCCTCGCGGAGGCAGTAGTGGCGATGGCGATTCAAAGGCGGATGCAGCGCAGGCGTCGCTTTCGCGCGCTGATGGAGTGCCGTTCTCGCGCGCGGCGCCGAAACTTGAAATGCAGGTCGCGTGGCGATTCGACACCTACGACACGAAGTCGACCGTGCCGGTGGATCTGTTTCCGCTGACGGACCTGATGGAGCCGGTGCGTTCGAGCTTCTCATCCCGCAATCCGACGATAGGTCTGAAGTTCTCGCCGTGGTCCTGGGCCACTTTTCGAGGGAGCTTTGCCACAGGTTTCCTGCCGCCCTCGGGAGAGCAGCTCGCGCCTGCGGCACCAATGTTGTATGCGGCGGGGGAATTCCACGACGGCCGCCGCGGCAACGAGCCGACAAAAGAACTGTTGTTCAAGGGCGGCGGTTCTCGGGACCTGCGGCCGGAGCACTCGCGCAGTTGGTCTGCTGGCGTCGTGCTGATGCCAACGGGCGTTGAGAGTCTGGAGGGCCTGCGGGCTTCGGTCGATTGCACCAAGATTTCAAAGTTCGACAACTTCGTGAGCCCGGCAGATCTGTTTCTGCAGGACCCCGCCGAAGCCGAGCGGTTGTACGGTGGCGTGGTGCGGGCTGCGCCGGAGGAAAACGATCCGTTTCCGGTCGGCCCGATCGTGTCGGCCGACGGCACCTATCGGAATATCTCGCAGACGACGATTTTTGCCTGTGACCTGGCGGGTGAGTATGAGGTGAGAGTCGACGGGATTGGCGACGTGAGCGTCTGGGCAAGGGCTACGTGGCAGCCGACGCTGAAGATGCGCGCAACGCCTTCTTCGGAGAATGTGCACAGTGAGGGTGTGTCCGGATACGCGCTTCGATCCAGCGCGGTGGCTGGCGTGACGGTGAGTCACGGGAGCATGGAATTTGGCTGGACGGCGCAACACTACAAACACTACGCAGCCGGCGTCAGCGCGGTGACGATTGCGAATCAAGGCGGGCACGACGTCGACGGGCAGACGTTTCACGATGCCTTCGTGAGTTATCGGTTTTCCGAGCCGGTCGGGCCCGCGGAGGCGATTACGGTGCTGCTCAACGCACAGAATGTGTTTCGGAAGCGGCCTGCGTTCGATGCCGGCGCGCCGGGGTTCGTGAGCGGGTATGGGGATCCGCGGGTGGGGGTTTATGGGGTGTTTGTTACGGCGGAGTTTTGAAGGCAGGGCGCCTTCGCGCGTTTAGTCCGGAACACACCCACTCGCCCCTATATAAAGGAGTGAGTTATGTCTAATCGTCTCGGCTGGCCTCTCTCGCGTCCGTAACTACCCAGTGCAGGCGGGAATCGCAGGTTCTTGTCCGGGGTCAATTCTGGCCTGGCGCCCGCAAACCCTTTGCACATCCTCCCGATTGTGTATATAAAAATGCAGTTTTCTATATATATACCCCCCGATCTGCACAGCAAATGCTCGAAATCTTTCCACTTTCCGCCCTTCAGGCCTCGCGCTTTGATCGGCCGGACATCCTCAAGCGCCTGACGAGCGCGAGCCGCGGCCTGGCCGAGCTGAAGGGCGTAGCGGCTTCGATGCCCAATCAGGGCATCCTCATCAGCACCCTCGGACTACAAGAGGCGAAGGATAGCTCCGCAATCGAGAACATCGTGACTACGCACGATGAACTGTTTCGAGGTGACGCGTTTCCGGACAGTGCGGGAAGTGCCGCCACCAAAGAGGTCGCACGGTACCAGCAGGCGTTGAGCGTTGGCCTCGCGGCCGTGAAGCGCACCGGCTTGCTGACCATCAATCACATTTTGCGTATCCAGTCCGAGCTCGAACAGAACACCGCCGGCTTTCGGAAACTGCCCGGCACCTCACTGAAGTCGAGCGATGGCCGTGTGGTGTACACGCCGCCACAAGATCCGAAGGTGATCAATGGCCTGATGTCCGAGCTGGAACGATTCATCAATGAGGACGATCGGTTCAGCGCCGATCCTCTGATCAAGATGGCGCTGGTCCATCACCAGTTCGAAAGCATTCATCCTTTCTATGATGGCAATGGGCGCACCGGTCGAATCATCAGCGTCCTCTATCTCGTCAAAGAGGGTCTGCTCGATATTCCAGTGCTCTACATGAGCCGTCACATCGTCCGCACGAAGCCGGAATACTACCGGTTGCTCCAGGAGGTGCGAGACCGCGACGCGTGGGAGGAATGGGTTCTCTACATGCTCACGGCGGTCGAAAAGACCGCGACCGATGCTATTGGAGTGATTCAGGCAATCAAGGCGCTGCTGCTCGACTACAAGCATCGGATTCGAGCGCAGCACCGATTCTACAGCCAGGATCTCATCAACAACCTCTTCTCGCATCCATACACGAAGATCGAGTTCATCCAAACGGACTTGAAGGTATCGCGCCTCACCGCGACGAAGTATCTGGAAGCGCTGACGGCGGCTGGCTTTCTGGAGAAGCAAAAGGTGGGGCGTTCGAATTACTATATCAACGTTCCTCTTTACGGAATTCTGACCGGAGAATCCATAGATCAGCGTAAGATTTGAACGGATAGATACCATGGGGCACCACCGAAGGAGCAGGCTCTGTGGTATCAATCCTGTCGTGTCTGATCGTGTTCGTCCGACCGTCCGAGTGCCATCGTCAGTAGAGGCGCATGTCCATCCGCACTCGGCTCTTCCTCAGCACTCGCACTTCACGGAATCGCGCGTGTGCGGGATTCAACAGGAGGTTTCGCTCTTCCGACGCAATGACCGACGGCACCAGCAGACCCAAGCTTGATCCTGCGGCCACCCAGTCGTCACCGAAGTGTTTGCTCGCGGGCGACGGGGGCAACTTGTTCCATCCCCGCGGAAGCGCCGTGACGGCTACTTCATGCACGGCATCGTCCGGAATTTCGATGATGAATTTCAAACGGGCACGCGGGTAGGGGTGCGGTGTGTGTACGCGTAACTCCAACATCGCAAGCGACTCGCTCGTCGCGCAATACAGTACCGGAACGCCTTTGCTGTTCCAGCGGGCACCGTTGCGTCTCGCGCCCTCCGAGGACAGCCCATCCGGAAAACGCGTGCTGACGAACCGATAAACTTTCAAACCGGCAGGCCGTGCTCGATGCCGCCCAGCTCGGCGCGAACGATCTCATCACCTTCCACCGTGGCAAGCAGCTTCAGTGGAATGGCGCCTGCCAACGCTTCGTTGGGCTCCTTGAGCCACTGCACGGCATAGTCTGACTCGCCGAAGACACTCACCGCATACACCAGTGCGCGCGCAATTCGGTAAAGTAGATCGCTATCGCTCCGGGACAGGTGAGCGCGCTGCTCGAGCTCGTTGAGGGTCTTCCTTGCGCGGCCCAGAAGATCGCTGAAATCCTCACGCGTAAAGTCGAGCACCATGAGCAGATTCGGAATGGCTTTGCCGGGAACGCCGGTTTCGATCTGCCGGTGCAGTTCGATGCCGCTCATCCCGGGGCCATTTCGCTCGAGCTTTTTCTCGATCCATTCACGCGGTTGAGATACACCGCGCGTACGCAGCAAATCTAGCGCCACTCCGTTCAGATGAGCAGTTGAAAGCTTGCTTGCCATCGCATGCACTCCTGTTCGACTTAGTGGTAATTGTAACATGTGACGCATCAGAATGGGTAAAACGATACGGATGCTGTTATAGGAGGCGCCGAGCCGATGGCCAGGCGGAACCCTGCGCGGCCGGGCATCCTCCTGTGCGGCCGGGCATCACCTTTCGCGACTGGGCACTCGGTTATGGCGGCTGCAGAGCCCCACCCTTGAGGAAGAAAGCGCCCGGGCGCCCCGGCAATTCACTAGTCTTTCACCTTCGGCGCCGTGATCAGCGCCGGAATCCGCTCCGCATCCGCAGGCGTCAC
>JBDTUL010000430.1:0-5685 GCA_040007735.1 Gammaproteobacteria bacterium
CAAGCTGAACGAGCTGCAGATGGGGGGACAGGCGCTGGCGCGCGGCCAAAGGCAATGAATCCAGTATTCGATTCTGCGGAGGAAAGCATGGCCTGCGCATGGACAGAATCTCTCCGTGGGAAAAGCTATTCATGTTGGGCTCCTGCGCAGACGCCCGTAAGGCGGGCCATCAGTCTGAACCCCGAGTCTGACAGTTGGCTGACGAATGGCCGCCGGCTCTGCGAATTTCCGCTGACGCCACAAGGGTGTCGCCCATCGTGATGACCGTCGAGTGTGGCGGGGACTCATTGAGCCTGTTGACCTTCGATTCCGCTCGCTGACTCAACAACGCGCAGAACGGTCCGACGCGCTGTCTGCGCGACCGTACAATCCAGACGATGGGAACAATTGGTATCGTGCTGAGCATGCTCGCGGCGGTCGTCGCAAGTGGTCTGCTAGTCCGTGTACTGCCGTTTGCCGTGCCGGCGCCGCTGGTGCAGATCGCGCTGGGCGCGCTGATCGCCGGGGTTTCGAGCCGCGCGGTGCAGCTCGAGCCGGATATCTTCTTTCTGCTGTTCCTGCCGCCCTTGCTGTTCCTGGATGGGTGGCGCATTCCCAAAGAAGGGCTGCTTCGTGACAAAGGGATGATCCTCCAGCTCGCGCTGGGACTCGTCATCTGCACGGTCATCGGAATGGGCATGCTGATCCACTGGATGATTCCGGTGATGCCCATCGCGGTGGCCTTTGCGCTTGCCGCTATCGTTTCGCCCACAGATCCGATCGCAGTCTCGGCAATCACAGAGCGCGTGCCCATTCCGAGTCGCGTCCTGCGCGTGCTCGAGGGCGAATCCCTCCTCAACGACGCATCGGGCCTCGTGTGCTTCCGTTTCGCGGTCGCGGCCGCGCTCACCGGGAGCTTCTCGTTGCCTGCGGCTGCCTTCACATTTCTCCAGCTCTTCGTCGGCGGCGTGGCGATCGGTGCAGGAATGACGTTCGGGATCATGTTCCTCAAGGACCGCATCGGCCGCCGCTTTGGCGAGGAAGCGGGCGCACAGGTTCTCGTCAGTCTGCTGCTGCCGTTCGCAGTGTATCAGGCGGCCGAGCATCTGGGGTGTTCGGGCATTCTGGCCGCCGTGTCGGCCGGCATCGTCATGAGCTACATGGAACTTTCCGGAGGCGCCCTGGGCGCCACGCGCATGCGGCGCACGGCCGTATGGGACACGGTGCAGTTCGCTTTGAATGGAGTGATGTTCGTCTTGCTGGGCGAACAGCTGCCCGACATTCTGTCAGGCGCGAAGAAAGTCGTGGCACAGTCCAATCATCTGAATGCGGGCTGGCTGGCGGCGTATGTGGTGGTCATTTGTCTTGGCCTGGCCGCGCTGCGCTTTATCTGGGTCTGGATTTCCCTGCAGTGTACTGCTCTCGTGGCAAGGATCCGCGGTGAGTCGGTGGCGGCCCGGGCGAGCCTACGGCTGATAGCAGTGGTTTCCGTGGGGGGAGTTCGCGGCGCGATCACTCTTGCGGGAGTATTGACGCTGCCGCTGATGGCGAGGGATGGCTCGCCATTCCCGGCGCGCGATCTCACGATATTTCTCGCGGCTGGCGTCATTATTCTCTCGCTCATCGCCGCGAACGTGGCTCTGCCTCATTTGCTTCGCACACTGGACATGCCTGCCGAGCCCGCGAAGGAGCAGGAAGTCGATCGGGCACGCGTCGCAGCGGCGCAGGCTGCAATTCAAGCGATCGAACACACGCTGCACGAGCTCGCAGCCGGGCAGATGGATGCAGATCTGTATGCGCAGGCGGCTGCGCGGGTCATGGAGATCTATCGACGGCGTATCGAAGGCAGGACTCAGACCGGCGAAATCGCAGCAAGCATCCTGCGCGGCGACGACATCGAGCGAAAGATACGTCTTTCCGGACTTCGAGCGGAACGCAACACGCTGTTCACGTTGGCGCGCGCGCAATCGTTGTCAGATGAAAGCTCCCGCAAGCTGGTGCGCGAGATCGATCTGATGGAAGAACGATTGAGTTGAGCGGATCTCTTAGACCCGCACGTGCCGAAGGCGAAGCGTGTTCGTGATGACCGAGACAGGCGCAGTCACTTCACGACCGTACCTGGGCCTTTGACCCGACGAAGTGCCTGGCAAGCATCACCTCGATAGTCCAGCTGCCGGCAATCAAGATCCCGATGAACACCACCGACCAAGGTTGCGCGGCGGCAGTCGTCCATAGAAAGCCCGCTAGCACCAACCCCATAGTGATGATCCCAGCGGCGATGATTGGCCGCGATCCCGTGGTCTCGTGGATCAGGCGCCAGTGTGCGACGTGAACCGCGAAATAGACCATCAGGAAAGTGGCGCTGGCAATATCGGCAAGGGCCTTGAGATCGAGTGTGTTGATGGCCACAAGCACTGCGGCAGCGCCGAGCAAATAACCGCGGGATCCCTTGTGCCAGAGGATTTGACTGAACATCGTGGGAAGTTGCCCCGCCGCAGCCATCGACTTCGAGATCTTCAGCGAACCGAACAGATAGGCGTTGATTCCGGATGCAGTGGCCAGGAGCGCGCCGGCAGAGACGATCACATAGCCGATGTGCCCGAGTACCGGCATTGCCGCCTCGGCCACCGCCGTGTTCGGGTGCTGCGCGAGCGCCGCGGGTGTGAGATTGCCGAGCACCACGATGGCCAGTCCAACGTACACCACGATCACGGTCGCGATGGCAAGATAGATCGACCGAGGAATCGTCGTCTGCGGCTGCTTCACGTTGGCCGCCGCGTTGGTCATCATCCCGAACCCGGCGTAAGCAAGGAATGTGAAGCCCACGCTGCCGACAACCGCCAGTATCCCGGGATGCAGATGCTCACTCGGCGCCTTGTGCGTCATGCCAATGCCCCCCGCGACCATCAGCGTCGCCAGGATGAGCAACTTGATGCCCACTAGCAGAATCTCAGCCTTGCCCACCAGTTCAGACCCGGCGACATTCAGGAACAGCAGCAGCACCGTAATGCCCGAGGCAAATACGTTGATCCACACGGGACTCGCACGGATGCCGAGCAGCGCAGCCGCGTAGCTGCCAAACGCCTTCGCCAGTAGCGCAACGCAGACCGCCAGCGTTAACAGATAAATCAGCGAGAGGCAGCCTGCCAGCTTGCCGGTGCCGAAGCCCCGGTCAAAGAATGTGCTCAGTCCACCTGCGTCCGGGTAACGCACACCGAGCTTTGCAAACGAGTAGCCGGACAGCAGGGCGACAACGCCGGCGAGTATGAACGCCACGTAGGTCTCCTCACCCGCGACCAGCGCCGCCTGCCCCAGCAATGCGAAAATGCCCGCACCCACCATCGCTCCGATGCCCATGGCGGTCACCGACCACAGATTCATCGAGTTGGCCTTCACGGCCTTGGTCTGTGCCATGTCAGAACGCCATGCTCAGCGCGATCTGGGGCGCGACGTATGAGGCGGTATTGCGGCCCGCGACCGAGAATTCGACGCCCGCGATCACGCCGATGCGGCCAGAGAAATTGTATTCCACCGCTGGCGCCACAGACGTTCGAGCACTGTGGGCAGCGGTCGTGTTCACGGAAGATCCCGACGCGTCGATGCCCCGTATCCGAGAGCCGTCGGAGAATTTCTGCACGAAATCGAAAGCGAGAACCCAACGCTGGTCAAGTCCATAGCCTGCGCCGACCCCGAACTCGCTGGAAAAGCCCGGCATCCCGCGGCCTCGAAATCCCTGTGTCGTACCGTAAACACTCGTGTCCGTCACCGAAACTTCGCTGCTTGGCTCAAATGCCGCGCCATAGAAGCGCCAGCGCATCGGGTGATGGCCCCATGTATCAAACAGCGATTGCAGGAGAATTCCTTCCTTGATCGTATACGCTCCGCTTCCCAACCCATCGAGCGGAGACTTCAGGCGGTCGTAGTGACCGAGCGGCAACGTTACGCCCACCACAGCGGTCACCGAGGGAAAGCCGGTTCTGTTGTTCTCGTCGTTGAACCGATATTCGAGTTCCATCGGCAGATCGCCCACGCCCGTGGCGCGGGTCTGATCTTTCCAGACGCGTGCCCAGGAAGGGAGCGCTTCAATGCTGAGCCGATTGGTGATGCCGTACTTGAAGACAGTGACCGAGTCGTCCTGACGGACATCATTCCGGCTCGAGTGACTTCGGCCGCTATTGTCATACACGCCGGTGTTGTCTTCGTAGACCACGTAAGGTTCGATCGCCAGAAGGCCGGCCTTCGGTAAAGCTGGCGAAGGCGCTGCGAGCGATCCGGTGAACCACTGAGCCTGGACTGCGGCATCGCCAGCGACTTGCGCGCATGCGATGTGCGGCACCCATCCGGCGAGGGCAAGGAAGAGGGGCAATAGGTGGCGCATCCTAGTGCGCCAAACCGGCGGTCGCGGGAGTTACCCCGGCCCCGACGTGTGCCTTGTCTGCGCTCCCATCGCCGACTTTTTTCTCAAACGGCTCGAAATCGGATTCCGCAGCCTTCCACGTTGGCTTGTGGAACGCATAGATAATGAAAGGTATCGCGGCAAAGATCGCGCAGCCCAGGAGCAGGATGCCGACATAAACAGCGGGGCTGCCGGTCTTGATCTGCGCGGGAGGAATGAAGCTGAAAACCGTGGCGATCAAGGCACCCGCCAGGCCAACGCTCCCGACGATCCACATACCCACATTGCCGCCCGGTATCTTGAAGGGGCGGGCCGTCTTCGGCTGCGTATAGCGAAGAGTTATTCCGGCGACGAACATGATCAGATACATCAGCAGATAGATGATGGTCGCCATTTGCCCCAGGAGTTGATAGGTCGATTGAACGGAGGGCAGCACGGTGAAGGCGACACAAAGCAGCGTAACCAGCCCACCCTGCAGCAGCAGGATCGAGATCGGTATGCCATGCGAGTTCGTTTTCTGCAGCAGGTGAGGAAGATAGCCGGCCTTGCCCACGGCCAGCAGGCCCGTAGAAGGTCCCGAGACGATGACTGCGGCCTGACCCAATACGCCGAGCGCCAGCATGACCGCCATCACATTGCCCAGCCAGGGCACACTGAGCGCCGACCAAAGGTCGCGATAGGCGATCAACAGACTCTGATTCAGATTGATGGCCTCGTGCGGGATCACGACGCCGACCGCCAGGGTTCCCAACACGAAGATGGTAATGACCACGAGCGTCGCAACTAGAATCGAGAGCGGATAGTTGCGCGTCGGGTTGTTGAGCTCCTTGATATGGACGGCCTGCATTTCCATGCCCGCGAAGAACAGGAAAACCGAGGCGGCGAGAACCATATTGTGGAAATCGCTGAAGTCCGGAAGAAACCCGGTGTTCAACGGCATCTGGATCGGCTTGCCCATGGCGACATACAGCACGCCCAGCAGAATGAGTATCGCCCCGGGAATGATGGTGCCGAAGAGCCCGCCAATCGAGCTGAGCCTGGATGACGCACCGATGCCACGAAACGAGAAGAGCGTCACAAACCAATAGACCGCAAGCACGACACTGATCGTGTAGAGCTTGTTGCCGGCGAGCGCCTTATCGAAGCTCTGCGGCCACCAGATATAGGCCAACGCTACTGCCCCATAAATCAGCACCGTCGGAAACCAGATGACGATCGCTTGCCATTGGTAGTAGATGGCAGCGAACCCCCACCGCGGCCCAAATGCTTCACCGACCCAGCGGAATACACCGCCTTGCTTCGGATACGCA
>JBDTUL010000431.1:0-5633 GCA_040007735.1 Gammaproteobacteria bacterium
CCTGAATCAATCCGCGCCAGCGCGCTTTGGCAGACTGACCATCGGGCGCCAGCGTGATCACGGGCGAGAGTTGAAAGTGATTGTTGAGTTCGCCGGCGCGCAGGCCGGGTTTGCCGCCGGTGAGGCTGTACAGATATTTGCGGATGCTGTTCTTGCCGGCGTAGACACCGTTCAATCCGAGCTCCATCGTGCCGTTCTCGGTGAACAGATCGGCTACGTCGTCCCACAAAGCTTTGTCGACGTAGTAACCGTAGGCCGCTTGCAAGTTGCGCAGCTCATCGATGTCTCGCACGCGCGCGGCTTTCGCGGCGATGAGCTCGACTTTCGCGTAAGCGCTCGTGAGCTTGGGTTGCAGATCCGGTGCGGGCGCCGACGAAGAAGCAGGCGTCTGCGCATGTGCGGCGCCCGTGAGGCCCAGGGCCAGCACAACGGAAAGTGCGAGCGCCGAAAAAACTCGCTCCGCAGCGTTCTCCCTGCGCCTTGCCCTGGTCGCCGGCGCCGAGCCGCGGACCGGGTCGCTCTTCATGCGCGCGCGCGGCGCGAACCACTGCGACACGCTTTCTTCACGCGCAGACCACTTGCCGCGAATTACCTTCGTTTCAATGTTCATTGGTGCGCCCCTCATTCCCACGCAACCGGTTTACCGGTCACCGGATGCAGGTAGTGGTAGGGCGGCAAATAGAAAGACGGAAACGCGTCGTACTTGACGGTGGGCGGTTGGTCCGGCGGCAGATCGGCCAGTGGCCCCGGCGCGGGAAAGTGCTTCTTGTGCCAGCCTTCGTCGTATGAGCCGATCACAGTGCTGTACCAGTGCACTTTGCTCAGCTTCCAGACGCCGCCTTCCTTCACGTATTCATTTTCGAACGGGCCCTCGGACCAGCGCCCGTCCTGCCCGTACGTGCCACCCATGATCAGCGTGCGCCAGCGGCCCTTCGCGGTCCTGCCATCCGGAGCCACATGCACCACACCCTGCATGATCGGCGATTCGCGGATTTCGCCATCCTTCAGTCCCTCGCCACCATGCGTGAGGAATTCCCGGATACGTTTCTTGCCGAGGTAGGCGCCCTGCTGGGCCAGCTCGATGGACGCGGCGGGGCTGTCCGAAAACAGCGCGGCAGCTTCGCCTCCCAGGCCCTCACTCACGTAGTAGCCGTACGCCTGCTGCAAACGTTCGATGGCCTTGGCGTCGGTGATGAGCTGGACCTGCTGGTTCAGCGAGGCGATTTTGGCCTGGAGGATCGCCACTCTGCGGTCGTCCGTAATCACCTTGTTGTCGGTGACTATCGGGTCGGCCAGCGCCGCGCCGGTGGTACCGAGACCGGCAGCCGCGGCTGCGGCGAGCAAGCAAGACCTGAGCTTCATGGAACCCCCCACGTTCGACTGTGGGGAAGAGTACCCTCAAGCTGCCCGACGAGAGACGCCCTCGCTATGGTGCCCATTACTCGGACAGTCTTTCGGCCGACGCCAGTCTGACCAAGAGGCGCCCGCCACGGCCGTTACGCCGCCGCTGCCTGCCGCGCCGGCTGTCCGCCCAGGGCTTCTCCCAGATCGTCCAGCAGCTTGGCCAGCTCGCCCGCCATTACCGCGAAGTCGATGTCGAACTGCTCCGCGGCGTCGATTTCGTCGCTCGTATCCGCAGCATCGCTGGACATCTCGAGGAACTCGAGGCGCTTCACCTGGGCTTTCTCGGTGAGCACGAACGAAATGCGGTCGCTCCAGGTGAGGCCGAGTTTCATCGGGAACTTGCCGGCCTTGAGGTGCGCCTGAACCTCGCGCGCATCGAGCGGGTGACGGGTGTAGCGGATCGTGGCCTTCGTCGCATCCGCGGATTGCAGCTCGAGATCCTGGTCGATGGAGAAGCGCGTGGGCGCATCCCCATGCATCAGCCACGACGACATGGACTGCTGAGGCGATTTCGCCGTGTCCATGAACGTGACGGAGAGGCTGCCGATGGTGTCGCGCAGCGTCTCCACCAGCTCTTCGGCGCGCGCGGCGCCGGCGGCGTCGATGATGAACCAGCCGTTCTCGGGATCGATCCAGGCCCGCGTGATGCGACGGCGCGTGAGGGCGCGAGCGCGCAGCTCTTCGGTGACACGCATTCTCAAGTCGCGCATTTGCCGGCGGCCGACGGGGAAGCCCTGCTCATTGGCCAGCAACGCGGCGCGCTCCTGTGCCACCTGCTTGATGATGGCGCCGGGCAACAGCTTCTGGTCCACGCCGAGAGCGATGAGGTGCTGCTGATTCACTGTGTGCAGCAGGCGGCCCGTGCTTGCCGGAGGCACCCAGCCGCGGCTGAACATCTCGAACGGGCTGCAAGGCTGCAGCGTGCGCCTGGAGAGCATGTCTTCCAGTTCGGAAGCAGACATCGACCAGTCGGCAGGCAGGCGATAGACGACGAGATTCTTGAACCACATGAGGCGCGAACGGGCTGGCGAAAAACGGCGCGCAGTATAGGCGTGGATTGGGGCAGTTGTGGACTTGAAAAAACTTCCCAGCCGCCCGGCGATTGAGAGCTTCTTGAAGCTGCGCAGCCGGAACCCGGAAGCCCAATCACCGGGCGGCTGGGAGCCGACACCGCTCGGCTCAGCCGGAACGCAGTCGAGCCACGTTCGACTACGACTGCCGATAACCGATTCGAAAAGCCCCCCAGTGACGGCCACTTACGAATATCGGCGAAGAAACGTCTTTCATCAGCGCGAACCTCCCGCCGCCCATGTCGCGCCGATACGTTTGCACGAGAAAGGGTTTTGTGTTTTGCGCCACCTTCCGCACGGCGCGGTCATCGAAGAGCCGTCGATTGCGGCAGTGGGCGGCGTTCCACTGCGCGTCGCGGCTCTGGGGCTGGCTGTACTCGGGGTTGTGCGTAGGCAGGTAGCCGCCGCGCGCCCAGGCGACGCAGAACACGATGCGCGGGTCGGATTTCTGCAGCGGGTCCTGAATGGGCGGCAGCACACCGTCCGTGAATTCCACGTAATCCGTCAGGTATTGCTTCGGGTTGGTACCGCGAATTTCCCGATAGCGCTCGTCGAAGAGCGCCATTTCGGTGATCTCGCCGCGCCTCGCGGCGGACTCGAACTCGTTCGAGATTTTCTGCGCAGTCTCGACCGCGATACGGATGAGCGGCGTGTCCGCCGTTTCGATGCCGCTGCCCGCGATGAACTCGATGAGCGTTTCGCTCAACATCAGCAGCGCCTGAATGCGCGTGTCCGCCTGCTCGAGGTTCACGGACGAGAGATTCACTCCCTCGGCGAGCCCTTCGAGCTCATCGAGGGTGCTGTCGCAATGTTGCAGGTTGTCCGCTGCCGAGCGGGCAATGGCATCGATTTCGCGCCCCATCGTCGTGAACGCCTGGTCCACGTGAACGATGACTTTCTCCACTTTCAGTGCGCCCGCACCGGCGTGGCCGGCGTGCTTGGTCGCCTGGCCACTTTCCTCGATCAGCCCGTCGATCTGCTTGCCGAGATCCTTGACGATGGTGCCGATGCGATCCGTTGCCGCGCGCGTTTCGTCGGCGAGGTTCTTCACTTCACCCGCGACCACCGCGAACCCGCGCCCCTTCGATGGCCGCATTGAGAGAGAGCAGGCGCGTCTGCTTCGCGATGGTCTCGATGGAGGAAGATACGCCGCCGATCTGTTTGATCACCGTGTTGAACGACCCCAGCCGCTGCTCGATGCGTCCGACCGCACCGGTGAGATCGTTGATGTGCTGAACTGCACTCCCGATGAGCGTTCTGGATTGAGCGACTTCACCGCTCGCATTCGACGCCGCACTCTGCGTGGATCGCACCGCCCGGTCGATTTCGCGATTGCCGGAGACCATGGTTTCGACTGTCCCCTGCAACTCGCTGAACTGCGCGGCTTGCTGGGAGACGCGTGAGGTGACTTCGTCCAGGTTACCGGCGATGTCCGCGACTTCGACACCCAGTGTGTCGATGCGGCTGGCGATTTCGCCGATCAACCGCTCGCTATCGTCCTTCCCGCCCGTGTTCGTCATTGACGCCCCTCGAAACCCAACCTGCAGCCTATGCGCGACAAGTATGCCGCAGCTGCGTCAGGATAGAAGCGCCCGAAATGAGCGCAATCGACAGCGCTACGTCAGGGTGTCTCGACTCTGACACGGTCAGCGCCCGGCACGCGGCCGCTCTCGTGCGGGCCGCGCCAGATCGTGGCGCTGTCGAGCGGTGACGTGAGCAGCAGCTTACCGTCGAGGTTCAGCCGGTCCATGCCGTAGACCTCGTAAAGCGCTTCGAACCCCGGCGTGCCGGCGGTTTGTTTGAGCAGCGGAGCCAGTTGCCTTTCATTCGTGACAGCCTCAGCCATATGCATGGTCGCGACGTCGCGTGTGCCCGCGATGACGAGAATGCGGTTGCCCTCGGGACCGGCGAAACTGGCGAGAAAGCCGTAGTCGTGGAACTTGGCATCGCCCCTGGCGGGTACGGCCGCCTGGCTGACGTAACGTTTGTGAGTGTCCCGATCGACGATTTCGTCGTACGACTCTCCGACGGAAAGCCGGGAGCTCGCGAAGACCAGGTCACGCAGCATCCCGAGACCGCTGAGGTAGCCGAGATAGATGACGTGTGCGGACTTGATGACCGCTGGATTCAGCTGAGACATGGTAACCACCCGTACGCGGCGGTTCGCCGTGGAGAGCGCGGGCATGATGTGCGCGAGCGCCGAGGCGGCGGCCGTTGGCAGATACGCCAGCTCCAGATCCATGTACTTGTCGGCGAGCTCGGGATGCAGCTTCAACTTCTGCTCGAGGTCTTGCGGTGAGTTGATGTCGAACTCGCGAACGAGCCGCTTCACCTCCATGCTTTCGTCAGTCTCGCCGAAGATGTAGTAGTCGCCCACCACCACGAAGATCGCTCGGTCATCGTTGAGAATGGGCGCCCAGAGCGCGCTCTTGCGCACCTGCTCCAGCCCGTCTTGCGGCTCGGCGGGGCGCAGCCACACCGTCAGCAGGATGGCCATGTTCAACAGCAAGGAGGCGCCGAGCACGCCCAGCACCCACGCCCGCTTCGACGAAGAGTGCGGTTGCAAGGCCGGCGCGGCGATCGGCACTTCAGCCGCATCCTCCTCTGGTGCAGGCTCGCCCACCGGCTCGCCGGCAAACCGATACTCGCCTTTGGGAATGGACAGCCGCACCGGCTCGTGCGCGCCCGCCCCGGCGTAGAACTCTTCCAGCTTCCGACGCAGCTTGTGGATGTAAACGCGGACCATCGCGTCCTGTGACACGTCGAAGTCCGCTCCCTTGCCGAAGGCGTCCATCGCCACTTCGATTTCTTTGGGCGCTTTGCCTGACAGCGTTCGATCCAGCAGCAGGTCGAACAGCCGCTGCATCAGCGGCGAACGGCCGAGCACGCCGCTCGCGCGAATGCGTTCGGCGTGCGCTTGCAGGAGTTCGGTGTCGAGCATGAGCACGATCCTAGCATGCGCATTAACGTGAATAACGTATGCCTAAACAACCCGTTAGGCCACTACGTGAACGTGCGCGGTAACGTTGGCCTGCGCGCCGGCAACGGTTAATCACCTGACTTCCTGGGCGGCTGCCGCACAAGCTTGTCGATTGCGCGGCATGCGGATGACCCAGGCGTGGGAGGCGATGTGCCGTATGGCGACTACACGCTGGTGGA
>JBDTUL010000432.1:0-5630 GCA_040007735.1 Gammaproteobacteria bacterium
ACACTTCGCTCGCAGCGCCTTTTACGCGACGGACGACGTCCGCCATGTTGTCGGCGAGGTGATTCACGCCTCGGCTGAGCACTTCGAAGAACCCTGCCTTGGCCTCCAGAGAGATGCGTTTTTCGAGGTCGCCGGAGAGCACGGAAGAGAGCATGCCCTGCATCTCGCTCTCGACGCCCACTTCCTGCGTGCGATCCGTCCACTCGAAGACAGTGCCGGCACGGCCGCCGGCGCTATCCAGAACCGGGTTCGCCACAACGCGGAACGTGCGCCGGCCCAGAGTCACTTGAGTGGTGTGTGGGCCACGCAGCTCTGTCAGCACGCGGCGGTCGCCCGACGCGTTCTTCGACAGAATGTCCACGCTCGAACCGAGCACGCTCGCGGCGTTGAACTGCGGCAGATCCTTGCGGATGTCGCTCTCGGCTTCGTTCAGCATCGAGCGAACAGCGGGGTTGGTATAGATGATGTTGAACGCCTGGTCCGCGACCATCACGTTCGAGGAAACATTGTCGAGCGCGGCGCGGACGCGAGCGTTTTCTTCGGCCTGCTTGCGCTCCGTCTCGATCTGCTGCCGAAGCGTGCCCTGCATGTCGCCGAGCGCGCGCAGCACCTGGGCCACTTCGTCGGCGCCGTCTGTCGTGATCTGGTTGTCGTAGTGTCCACGCGAGATGGAGCCGAACACCGAGATGGCCTGCGTCATCGGGCGCGTCAGCGCACGAGTGATGAGCCAGCTCAAGGCGAGTGCCATGCCGATGACCAGTGCAACGATCAGCACCGTCAGGTTGCGGCTCAGCGACTGTTCGGAGGCGCGCTTCTGAATCTCGACGAGCATGACGTCGTAGGACGCATTGGAAAGCGCCACGAACGCATCGATGGAGCCGCCCGCGGCGTCGAACATCTCGCCGCCCTTGACTGTCACTTCCTGCGCCTTCAGCAGTTTCTGCTCGACGAACGTCGAATAAGCGGCGAACGCATCGCGTGCCTTCTCGAATGCGGGAATGACGCGCGCACGCACTTCAGGCGCCGTGTCGTCGATGGTGTCCAGTTGCCGGTTGATCTGCGCCAGCAGCGAGTTCGTCTCCTGGCGGCTCATGTCGATGGTGACGCGATCGCCTTCGCTCAGGTAGCCGCGAAGTACGCCGGAGGTGGCGCGGTCGCGAACGATGCCGGCGCGGCTCACCGCTTCCGGCATGCGGCCGGTCGCAAGCCCCACCAGGGTGCTCGAGAGCTGTTCCGGATCGCGCGCCATGCCGGACTGCATGGCGATGGCGGTGCCGAAATCGAGCACCTTGCGCACCAGCTCGTTGTGGAGCGCAAAACTATCATCGGGAGGCAGGGCCAGCGTGCGCGACTTCAGGGAAGACCACTCGGTCTTGATGGAGGCCCAGTCCGCATTCGTGCCGAGCTCTTTGCCGAGCTCTGCATCCACTGCGTCCACGGCGGCTGCGGCCTTGTCGACCGCGGCCTGGGTGTCCAGTACCGAATTCTTCTGGGTCGCGTCGCCGTTGAGCACGACGCTAGACATCGCGCGGTGGCGAATGACCAGGTAGAGGAACTCATCCAGCGCGCGGGTGTAGCGCGCGCCCGAAATCTCGGCATTCGCCTGAGACACTGTCTGATTCGCAGACTTCAGGTAGAAGACCGCGAGCAGCGCGGAGGGGACCAGAAGGGCCACCACCACGAGCAGCAGCTTGTGCCAGAGAAGTAACCTGCCGAGAAATTTCATGGGTCGAGACTCCGTTCAGCTGCGTCAGGGTGAGCAGCCGCGCCTTGATCAGCCGGACTTGGCCTTGAACAGCCGAACCTGTTCGTTGAACTTCGCCGCGACAGTCGTCAGCGAGTCCATGGCCTGGTTGTGACGCCGGGCCTGCTCGTCGCGGGACAGCCGGTTCTGCTTGGCTTCGAATTCCAGGCACTTCACGTACGTGTTCACGTCCGTGTCGTAGCGCTTCAGGGTCTGCATGGCCGCCACCATTTCAGGCTCGCTGGCATTCTGGCCATCCGGCACTTTCGTCGGAGCCACGGGGTTCGTGCAGTCCGCGAGGGCGGGCAGCGCGAAGGCACCGGCAACGAGCGCAAAGCACAGGGTTCTCACAAGCTTCATTCCTCAATCCTCCAGGTCTTCAAGATTCGTCCATTGTTCCGACGGGTTGCGTCGACGTTCGCGCAATGCAGCGTGAACTTCCAGAGTGTCGGCGGGCGGCTACATTTCTTGAGCGCCGCCTGCTGTAATCGTGACTGCTGCCGCACAGCGTGCGGCGGCGGCCCTCTCAGTGCATCGACATCTCGCCCAGCAACCCCTCGTTCACGAGGCGGTCGATGTCGAGCAGGATCACCATGCGGTTTTCAACCGTGGCGAGTCCTTTCACGAAATCGGTTTTGATCCCGGTGCCGAAATCCGGGGGGGGTTTGCGATCGTCCGCGGTGACGTTACAAACCTCTGAGACGGCATCTACTACCAGCCCGAGTGTGCGCTCGCTGCGCTCGCGCGCCACGCGCACCACGATCACCACCGTGGTGGGGCCGAATTCGGCGGCCGGCATGCCGAAGCGGCGGCGCAGGTCCACGATCGGCACGATGGCGCCGCGCAGGTTGATGACGCCGAGAATGTACTCGGGCGTGTTCGGAATCGGTGTAACGCGGTCCCATCCCTGGATTCCCTGCACCTGCAGGATGGTGACGCCGTATTCCTCGCCTCCCAGCACGAAAGTGAGGAACTGCTCGGAGCCCGAGGTCTGGTCGTTGGCGACTACTGCATTCATGCGTTGGCCCTTGCTCCCGCTCCTGCGCGGCGAATAATTCCTGGCAAATCCAGAATCAGCGCGACCGACCCATCCCCCAGGATGGTGGCGCCGGACACACCGTCGATGTGCCCATAGTTGGTTTCGAGTGACTTGATGACCACCTGCTGCTGGCCGAGCAGGTCGTCGACGAACAGGCCGACGCGTCGGCCGTCGCCTTCCACGATGACGATGAGGCCCTGGTCGAGCTCGCGCGTACGCGGCTCCACGCCAAACAGGTCGTGCAGGCGGATGACGGGAACATAGTCTCCGCGGAACACGAACACCTCGCCGCGCCCGGCTACGCGGTTGAGCGAGCCTTGCTTGATCTGCAGCGATTCGATGATGCTGATGAGCGGAACGATGTAGTTCTGCTTGCCCACCGCGATCGACTGGCCATCCACGATGGCGAGGGTGAGCGGCAGTGTGATGATGAAGCGGGCGCCGCGGCCCGGATCGTTGCGAATTTCGATCGAGCCGCCCAGTTCTTTCACGTTGCGGCGGACCACGTCCAGCCCGACGCCGCGACCGGACACATCGGTGGTGGTCTCGGCCGTGGAAAAGCCGGGCAGGAAGATCAGCTCGCACGCCTGCTCGTCGCTGAGCATTTCGTTCGGGCCGATGAGGCCGCGCTGGCGCGCCTTGTCGAGAATACGAGTGGGGTTGAGGCCGCCGCCGTCATCGCTGACTTCAACGGCGATGTTGCCGCCACGGTGGCATGCGTCCAGGCGCAGGCGGCCCGCGGGGGACTTGCCGGCGGCGACGCGCACATCCGGCTTTTCGATGCCGTGGTCGACGCTGTTGCGCACCAGGTGTACGAGTGGGTCGCCGATCTTCTCGAGCACGGTTTTGTCGAGCTCGGTCTGCTCACCACTGACGGTGAGCTCGATCTGCTTGCCGAGGCGCTGCGCCAGGTCGCGCACCATGCGCGGGAAACGGCTGAAAACGAAGCTGATGGGGAGCATACGCACGCGCATGACGCTGTCTTGCAGCTCACGCATGTTGCGCTCGAGTTCTGAGAGACCGAGGCGGAACTGTTCCGACGCCGGCCCTTCGAGATTGCGCCCCAGCTGGCTGAGCATGGACTGCGTGATCACCAGCTCGCCGACGGTGTTCATGAGCTCGTCGATTTTCTCGACGGCGACGCGAATGGAACCCGAGTCGCCGATACCGCTGGCCGCCGCAGACTCCGATTTCGCAACCTGCGCGTCCATCGACACGACGCCGCCAGTGCGCTCACCTGGGGCAGGCGCGCTTGGGGTGGGAGCGCTGGGTGTCGCCGCAGCCGCCGCCATCGCATCAAACTCCGCAATCAAATCATAGTTAACGATGTCTTCGACAACAGGGGCGGCAACTTCGTCAATCTTGAGTTCGCAATCACCTTCCGCCCAATCGAACACGCCACGCAGCGCTGCTTCATCGACAGAACCGGCCACCTCGAGCTGCCACGACAGGTAGCAATTCTGCGGCTCCAGTGTCGTGAATGAGGGCAGGGCATCGAGGTTGGCAGCAGCCGTAAGCTCCCCCAACTCCGCCAGCTCCCGCAGCATGCGCAGCGGATCGTTACCGCGCGCGAACAGCTCCGGAAACGGCCTGAAGAAAATCTTCCAGCGACGCTCCGTTATTACGGGCGGTGCGGCGGGCTGCGCCTTCGCTGCCACGACAGGGGCTGCCACCGGCGCGGCGCTCTTCTGCGCCAGAATCAGCTCCGCGTCGAATTGAAGGTCCGCAACTCGTTGTGAGTCGATAGGTTGCTTGGCCTGCACCGCGCGCAGCATGTCGCGCAGGGCATCGACCGACTTCAGCAGCAGGTCGGAAGTCTGCTGGGTGACCTGCAACCGGTTCGCTCGCAGCTCATCGAGCAGTGTCTCGAGGCTGTGGGTGAACGATGCAATTTCGGAAAAGCCAAACGTCGCGCTGCCGCCCTTGATGGAGTGCGCGACCCGGAAGATGGTGTTGATCAGCTCGGAGTCCGGCGCACCGAGGTCGAGCTTGAGAAGTGCCGCCTCCATGGAATCCAGCGCTTCGAAGCTTTCTTCGAAGAAGGCGTCATGAAATTGTGTCAGGTCGAGCGTCATGCGTTGCCTGCCGCCGGCCCGGACAGCCTCTCATCCATGACGGGGTTGAACAGCGCGCCCAGACCCAGCAGGGACGCCGTGACCTGAAAGGATTCGGTGGCCCCTTCGCAATGGACTTCGCGGCCGGCAGCGCGGCGCTCGCGGATGAAGGCGGCGAGCACTTGCAGGCCGGCTGTGTCGATGCGGCGGACCTCAGATAGATCGACGATGACGGGCGCTTCCTTCGTCAGCACGCGGGCGAGGCGTGATTTGATGTCGCCTGCCTCGGCGATGGTGCAATCGGCCGCGAGAGAGGTGGCCTGTGATTCGTCGCTGGTGGTGTGGCCGGTGTCCTGCGCGGCTGACTTGCCTGCGTGGCGCGCGGCCTCAGGAGAGCGGGATTGTTTCGTGTTGGCGGAACGTGCGCCGTAGCCTGACCCACCAGATGATTTGGCCGAGCGTGGCCGCTGAGCGGGTTTGCCTGTCTGGTTCGCGGCTGACTGGCCTGCGCGGCGCGCGGCCACGGGAGAGCCGGATTGTTTAGTGTTGGCCGAACGTGCGCTGTTGCCCGAGCCACCAGATGACTTGGCCGAGCGGGGCTGCTGAGCGGCTTTGTTGGTCTGCTTCGCAGACTTACGGCTGGGTGAGGCGGCCGGGCGCGACTTCTGAGCGGACCTGGCGGTCCCCTTCGCGTCCCTGAGCTTGCGGACGGCGGGTGTTTTCTTTCCGCCTTTGTCGCCGGTGCGCCGCATATTCATCCAACCCAATCCTTTCGGCCGCGCATGATTCGTAC
>JBDTUL010000433.1:0-5612 GCA_040007735.1 Gammaproteobacteria bacterium
GGGAGGTGAACATGGAAGTGCCGATGCCGAGCGTCAGCACGATGGCGAAGCCCCGGATCGGCCCCGTGCCGAAGATCCACAGCACGACACCTGCGATGAACGTCGTGACGTTCGAGTCCGCGATGGCGGAGAACGCCTTTTCGAACCCGGAGCGAATGGCGGCCTGCGGAGATACGCCGTTGCGGATTTCCTCACGAATGCGCTCGTAGATGAGCACGTTCGCGTCCACCGCCATACCGACGGTGAGGATGATGCCGGCGATGCCCGGCAGGGACAGCGACGCACGCATCATAGAAAGAAGCGCCGTGAGCAGGATGACGTTGGCCAGCAGCACCACGTCTGCCACGAGGCCGAACGTCTTGTAGTAGATCGCCATGAACACGAACACGCCGAGCATGCCGATGATCAGCGCGTTCACACCTTTGGTGATGTTTTCCTGCCCGAGGCTCGGGCCGACCGCACGCTCCTCGACTACATAGATGGGCGCAGCCAGCGAGCCGGCACGCAGCAGCAGCGCAAGCTCGCGCGCTTCACCAGCCTGGAGGCCCGTGATCTGGAACTGGTTGCCGAAGATGCCCTTGATGGTGGCGTTGCTGATGACTTCCTGCGTGGTGATGTCACGCGAGACTTCCTTGCCATCCACCATCTTCTTCTCGCGGCTCTGCTCGATGAACACCACACCCATGCGCCGGCCAACGTTCTGGCGCGTGGTCTTGAGCATTTCATCGCCGCCGCGGGCGTTGAGGTGAATCGAGACACCCGGGCCTTCCTGGGTGGCGGTGCTCTTGGCATCCGTGAGCTGATCGCCTGTCACGATGATGTCGCGCTTCAGCAGGATGGGCTGCTTGCTGTCGCGGTGGTAATACAGCTTCGAGCCGAGCGGTGCACGCCCGCGCTGCGCGGCTTCAAACGCGTTGTTCTGTGTGTCTTCGAGGCGCCATTCGAGTGTCGCGACCTTGCCGAGAATGTCTTTCACTTCGGCAGAGTTCTGCACGCCCGGAAGCTGCACGTTGATGCGATCGAGACCCTGCCGCTGCACGATGGGCTCGGCCACGCCGAGCTCGTTCACGCGATTGCGCAGTGTTTCGATGTTCTTCTGAATTGCGTTGTCCTGCCGTTCCCGAATCTGCTTCTGCGTGAGCACGCCCTGCACCGCCGGACCGCTCGACAATGAGACGGTGGTCAAAGTGAGGTCGGTAATGGACTTGGAGAGCGCGGTACGCACCGCATCCGGATCGGAATTCGGCGCCAGGGTGACGCGAACCGCATTCGGGCGTTCGCTATCCACGGAAACAGCCGCCACATCGACGAACGGGATTTTTGCGTCGCTGAGGGCCCGCCGCATTTCCTGCTCGTAGCTTTCGAGAACTTGCGAGATGGCGCCACTGACATCCACCTGGTACAGCAGGTAAAGGCCACCGCGCAGATCCAGGCCGAGCGGCATGGGGCGCAGGCCAACCTTGCCGAAGAACTCCGGCGCGCGCGTCGCGAGCGAAAGAGCAGTGACGTACGTATCCGCGAACTGCTGATTGACGGCATCCCGCCCCTTCAGCTGATCCGGCACATCCTTGAACTGCAGGGTGAGGCGGCCGCCCTCGAGCGTGCTGCGTGTGAAGGCAACCGTGTGCTCAGTGAGGAACTTCTCGATGGAGGTCTGAGCCGTCACATCGATAGGCGCCCGATCCTTGCGCGCTACCTGCAGCGCCAGTGCCTGACCGAACACGGTAGGCAGGGCGAACAGAAGCGCGAGGAGAAGAACGATGCCGACGAGAACGTATTTCCAGCGCGCGTACTCGAGCATAAATCAGCTGCTTTTCAGTGTGCCCTTGGGCATCTGTGAGGTGACCTGGAATTTCTGCACCTTCACGCGCACACCCTCGGCGATCTCGAGGGTGACGAACGAGTCGCCCACTTCGATGACCTTGCCGAGCAGCCCGCCACCGGTGACCACTTCATCGCCCACCGTGAGGCGCGAAACCATGGCCTGGTGTTCCTTCGCCTTTTTCTGCTGGGGCCGGATGAGCAGGAAATAGAAGATGCCGATGAAGACCACCATCATCAGCAGCGGCGCAAATTGCCCGCCAGGCGATGCGCCGGCGCTTTGCGCCATTGCTTCCGGAATCAGACCGTTCATGACTGCACCTTGGAAGTGAGAGCCTCGAGAGCACCTTCGGAACCGTGTTATCCATCAGGCCGGATGAAGGCCATTCCGGGGGGCCCGGGCGCGAAGGGGCGGCATTATGCCACAGCGTCCAGAGAAGCCTTGCGGGGCATTTTTCCGGTCGGCCACCCCTGCCTTTCACCCTGCCGCATTACCCCGCGGCCCGCCTGGCGAGGTAATCCCGGGCGAAAGTCTCGAGCTGGCCCGCCGCGATGGCGGCCCGGAGGGTGCGCATCAGGCCGAGGTAGAAATGAAGGTTGTGCAGGGTATTCAGCCGCAGCCCGAGGATTTCATTGCAACGGTCGAGATGGCGAAGGTAGGACCGCGAATAATTGCGGCACGTGTAGCAGGCGCACTCCGGGTCGAGCGGGCCGAGGTCCGCGTGGTGAGCGCTGTTGCGGATATTGATGACACCCGCGGACGTGAACAGGTGGCCATTACGCGCGTGGCGCGTGGGAATGACGCAATCGAACATGTCGATTCCGCGCAGGACGGCGGCAACGATGTCCTCAGGCTTGCCCACCCCCATGAGGTAGCGCGGGCGATCCGCAGGCATTTGCGGGACCACGGTCTCGAGCACCCTGAGTCGCTCTTCTTCCGGCTCGCCGACCGCCAGCCCCCCCACCGCCAGCCCGGGCCAATCCAGGCGCATCAACTCTTCCAGCGAAGCGAGTCGGAGCGAGGGATGCATGCCACCCTGGACGATGCCGAACAGGCCGCCCGGCGGCTCGCCGCTGCGATGGTAGTGCGCATGGCTGCGCGCCGCCCACCGCATGGAGCGTTCCATCGAAGCGCGGGCTTCCGCCTCGGTGGCGGGATAGGGGGTGCAATCATCCAGCGCCATGGCGATGTCGGAGCGCAGCTTGAGCTGCACGTCCATCGAATCTTCCGGCGTCAGACGCACTTCGGACCCGTCGATGGGCGAGCGGAAACGCACACCCTCTTCCGTGATCTTTCTCAGGCTGCGCAGGCTGAACACCTGGAACCCGCCCGAATCCGTGAGGATGGGACGTTGCCAATGCATGAAACCGTGCAGGCCTTTATGCGCATCCACGATGTCAGCGCCCGGACGCAGCATCAGATGAAACGTGTTGCCGAGAACGATCTGAGCACCGAGCCCCTCGAGCTCCTCGGGCGTCATGGCCTTGACGGTGCCATACGTGCCCACAGGCATGAATACCGGCGTCTCGATGACCCCATGCGTGGTGGCGAGCCGGCCCAGGCGCGCGGCGCCATCGGTCGCCAGCACTTCAAAAGCAGGTCTCATCGCGCGGTCTCTGGTGTCACGAACATGGCGTCGCCGTAGCTGAAAAACCGATAGCGTAACTGCACGGCATGCCGATAGGCCGCCATGATGTGCTCGTGGCCCGCAAACGCCGACACCAGCATCAGCAATGTGGACTCGGGCAAATGGAAGTTGGTGATGAGCGCATCGACTACTTTGAATCGAAATCCAGGCGTGATGAAAAGACGCGTGTCGCCGAGGAATGGGCGCAGCTGCAGATAGTCGTCATCCTCGCCAGCGGATTGCGACTCCAGTGCAACGGATTCGAGCGTGCGCGCAACCGTTGTGCCCACCGCGATAACCCGGCCACCGGCAGCGCGAGTTCGCGCGATGGCGCGGCACGCGTCCGCATCCATTGAAATGCGCTCCGCGTGCATCACGTGTGATTCCAGATCTTCCACGCGAACGGATTGAAATGTTCCTGCGCCCACGTGAAGCGTGACCAGCGCTCGCTTCACACCCTGCACATCGAGCGCACCTACGAGACCTGAGTCGAAATGCAGGCTTGCGGTGGGTGCGGCGACGGCGCCGGGATGCGCGGCGAATATGCTTTGATAGCGTTCGCGATCTTCGGCGACAGGTGTGCGATTGATGTACGGCGGCAGCGGCACTTCGCCCCACCGCTCGAAAAACTCCAGCGCGGGCGCGGGCAGCACCACTTCCCACAAGTCGCCGTGTTTCACAGCTACGCGTACCGAGCCGCCTTCCGTCGCGATCTCCAGCTCTTCCCGAATGGGCTTGCTCGCCCGCATTTGAACGAGCGCACGACGCTCGCCCATCGGTCGCTCCAGAAAAATCTCTACGCGCCCCCCGGAAGGTTTGAAGCCCGCGAGGCGCGCCGGGACCACGCGCGTGTCGTTGAAGACGAGCAGATCGTCCGGCCGCAGGACCTGAGGCAGATCGCGAAACGCTCGGTCCGTCACCGCGCCGCTTGCGCCATCGAGCACAAGCAGGCGGCTCGCCGAGCGCTGCGGGAGCGGACTCTGGGCGATGAGCTCTTCAGGCAGGTCGTAAGCGAAGTCGGCGCGGCGCACGCGCGCATGGTAGTGGGTCCGCGCGCAAAAGGCGTGGCGGGACGGCCGGGGCGACCTAAGTGCCGCCGGCCGAGCGAAAACATCGCCGAGTCTTTATACTCCTCCGGACTTTGACCACCCCGCGCCGGTATGGCGGAACTGGTAGACGCGCCGGACTCAAAATCCGGTTCTGGCAACAGAGTGTGGGTTCGATTCCCTCTACCGGCATTAATAGCAATCTGACGATGAACTTCTGTAGCAACTGCGGCAGCCGCGTCGCGCATCGAATTCCTCCTGGCGATCACCGGCTCCGTTTCGTTTGCGATTCCTGCGGTGTCATCCACTACGAAAATCCCCACGTAGTCGTCGGCTGCGTGCCGGAGTTCGAGGGGAAAATCCTCATCTGCAAGCGGGCCATCGAGCCCCGCCTCGGGTTCTGGACTGTGCCTGCCGGGTTCATGGAAAACGGCGAAACGCTCCAGCAGGGCGCGGCGCGGGAGTGTCAGGAAGAAGCCCTGGCGGATGTGGAGATCGGCTCGCTGCTCACCGTGGTGAGCGTGGTGGGCGCGCGCCAGGTGCATGTGTTCTTCCGGGCAAAACTCCGGTCCCCCGGCTTCGGTGCGGGCGAGGAAAGCCTGGAGTCGATACTGGTGGCGCCCGAGGAGATCCCCTGGGCGGATATCGCCTTCCAGAGCACCGTTTTCACCCTGGAGAGGTACCTGGAAGACAAGGCCGCCGGGCGTGAGGAACACCACTTCGTCACGCTGGATGCACGGCCGCCCGGTTCGGGCCGGGCCTAACCTTATTCAAAAACGTTGGGCCGCCGCGATTCACGCGCCCGAGGGGCGCGTGGCACAATGCGCGCCCCCGCCTGGTCCGCCACTCCGGCCTCGCATTTCGGCCCTGGCCGGCGGGCTGTCCTGAGGAAACCGCATGACGTTCGTCGTTACCGAAAGCTGCATCAAGTGCAAATACATGGACTGCGTGGAAGTCTGTCCCGTGGACTGTTTCCACGAGGGCCCGAACTTCCTCGTCATCGATCCCGATGAGTGCATCGACTGTACGTTGTGCGAGCCGGAGTGCCCGGTCGAAGCCATTTTCTCCGAAGAAGAACTGCCCGCCGGTCAGGAGGCCTTCATGCCGCTGAATGCCG